>DATIHQ010000121.1:0-56477 GCA_035480535.1 Chlamydiales bacterium | reverse complement strand
CTCTTGACAGAAATCGGTTTCCAATCTACGATAGGTGCAAATTTTACTTAAGATTGGAGATGTGTTTATGTCTGAAAAGAAAATTAAACCTCTTGGCAACCGAATTGTTGTAAAAAGAGAAGAAGTCCAAACAAAAAAGGGAGGGATTCTCCTTCCTGAATCAGCTCAAGAAAAACCGCGCCAAGGCAAAGTCGTGGCAGTCGGTCCCGGGAAAACGGATGAGAAAGGGAAAAATTGCCAAATGGATGTAAAAGTGGGTGATAACATTCTATTTTCTTCCTATGCGGGGACAGAATACAAAGCCGATGAGAGCGATTACCTCATCATGTCTGAAGAAGATGTTTTAGCTGTTTTGAATTAAGGGGTGACGTATGGCAAAGATGCTGCAATTTAGCGATGAGGCTTTAAAGTCTATTTTAAAAGGCGTTAGGACGTTGGCAAAAGCGGTGATTGTGACGCTGGGGCCGAAGGGGCGCAATGTCGTGATCGGGAAAGAATATGGCTCTCCCTCTTCAACCAAAGATGGCGTTACGGTCGCCAAAGAAATCGTTTTGAAAAACAAGTTTGAAAACATGGGCGCGCAGCTGGTGAAAGAAGCGGCATCCAAGGCTTCTGATACTGCTGGCGATGGAACGACAACGGCCATTGTTTTAGCTGAGGCGATTTTTAGCGAAGGCGTGAAAAATGTCAGCGCTGGCGCCAATCCAATGGATGTGAAGAAAGGAATTGAGAAATCAGTTCAAGTCATTGTCGATGCCTTGGATAAATTGGCAAAGCCGATCAAGACGCCAGAAGAAATCCAACAAATCGCTTGCATTTCTGCAAATAATGACTCTGCAGTTGGTGCGATCATCGGCGAAGCGATGCAGAAAGTGGGTAAAGATGGCATTGTCACCATTGGCGATGCGAAAGGAATCGAAACCACGCTTGATGTCGTAGAAGGAATGCAATTCGATAAAGGATATGTCTCTCCCTATTTCGTCACCAATGCCGAGAAAATGGCTGTGGAATTTGATCACCCGGCGATTTTGATTACAGATAAGAAGCTTTCGAGTGTGAAAGAATTAGTTCCTATCTTGGAGAAAGCGATGCAAAAAGGATCGCGGCCTCTCTTGATCATCGCCGATGATATCGAAGGAGAAGCGCTCGCGACCCTCGTTGTCAACAAAGTGAAGGCGGGACTCCCTCTTTGCGCCGTCAAGGCCCCTGGTTTTGGCGATCGAAGAAAAAGCATGCTGGAAGACTTGGCTATCCTAACAGGAGCGACCGTTGTCTCTGATGAACTGGGATACAATTTGGAAGAAGTGGGCCTGGAAGTTTTGGGCAGCGCGAAGAAAGTGAAAGTGTCCAAAGAAGAGACCACGATCGTCGATGGCTTAGGCAATCAGAAGAATATCCAAAAACGAGTGGCGCAAGTAAAGAATGAGCTCAGCCAGCCGAATGTTTCCGATTACGATCGGGAAAAGCTCGAAGAGCGGCTCGCAAAACTAGCGGGCGGCGTCGCCGTTGTTAACGTGGGCGCTGTAACGGAAACAGAATCTAACGAGAAAAAGGCTAGAATTGAGGATGCGCTCCATGCAACTCGGGCGGCAGTTTCGCAAGGAATTGTTCCGGGCGGCGGCGTAGCGCTCATTCGCGCAAGCAAGGCGCTCGACAAACTAAAACTGACAGGCGATGAAGCCATTGGCCTGGAGATCATTCGCAAGGCTTGCTTTGCTCCGGCCACTGCCATTGCGAACAACTGCGGTAAGATGGGCAGTTTGATTGCAGAGAAGATCGCTGAAAAAGAAGGATCTTTCGGCTACAACGGACTCACTGATGAATTCTCCGATCTCGTAAAAGATGGTGTCATCGATCCCGTGCTTGTAACCAAGAGCGCCCTCATCCATGCGGCATCAGTAGCTGGCATGCTGATCACGATCGCAGCCATCATCACCGACAAACCCGAGCCGAAAAAGGCCGCCACAGCCCAAGCTCCCGGAATGGGGGGAATGGGTGGCATGGGCGGTATGGGAATGGGTGGAATGGGAGGCATGGGCGATTTCGGCGGGATGATGTAGGAATCAGGAAAATTTGAGCCGGGGGATCCCCCGGCTCTCGAGAGAACTATGATCCTTTCAGACAAGACCATTTCGGAGTACATCCAGAGTGGAAAAATAAAGATTTTCCCGCAATTAAACCCGGTGGATATTCGTCCGGCGGGGATCCGTCTTCATTTAGGGAACGAGCTCCTGGTTCCTATTGAGGGGCAGAGGGTCGATTTAGATGCCGGGGAAAATGTGAAGTACGAGCGCGTAACCATCCAGCGAGAGGGTTTTATCCTGCGCCCCGGGCAATTTGTTTTGGGTAGCACGGATGAGAAATTCCAGGTTCCTCGGAATATTGTATGTCACGTGGACGGACGCAGCACAGTGGCAAGAATTGGCTTGGCCATTCACTGCACTTCTGGAATCATCGATGGAAACTACGAGGAAGCTAGAACGATCGTCCTAGAAATGAAAAATCAAGGGCCTTTTGATATTGTCCTACACCATCGAACGGCTTTAGCTCTATTATCCTTTACCCAGCTCACAACAGATATTGCGCAGACCACCCAGAAGCAGTATCAGGGGCAAAACGGCGTTGTCGCTCCCAATCTGAAACTCCAGAAAAAGTAACTCGAATTAAGGTCGGTTTTTTCTCAGGATTAGCGCATACACTTCATCGTGATAGCATTCTTGGATTCTATCCAGCTTTCCTTTCGAAAGGGCTTCGCGTTCATCCTGAGAGCAGTAGCCTAGACTTTCATAGTAAGTAATCAACTTCTCTTGGAACAAGGGGATGACTTTCAATAAAACGCTGTCATAGGCTTTAAAGGCTTCTTCTTCGGCAGCAACAAGAAGCTGCTGTCCATAACCATGTCCCTGGAAAGCTGGATGTATTGCAAAAAGGGAAATCTCAGATTGGCTCAGGAGAACAGTTCCGCAAATCTTTTCCCCTGAATACAGAAGAAACAGCGTATGATTTGGGTTCAAAAGAATCTCATTTAGTTGAGAGAGTGTAATGCGTTGTCTATCCGCTCGGTTAAAGGGCTGTCTTTGGTAGGCTAAATTGATTACATCAACAATTTGTTCTAGCTCACTTTTGAGGCTTGCCCTTTCAATTTTAAAAGTTAGAGAACTTTCCCGATTTATCTCAACAGCTGGAAATGGGTCCTGCCTGTTATTTGATAAGGTTGCCGCCAGGAAGATATATAGGGTGATCAGGTATGTCCTGTTTTTAAGAGATCTGAGGGCACTGGGGGCAGCGGGGGCGGAGCCCCGACGTTTTCAGATTTCATAATTCAGATTTCAGATTTTTCAAATGTAAAGCGCGCTTTACATTTGGGTAGGGGCCCCCGAAAAACGCCTCGTTTTTTGGGGTAATTTACATGTGAAAATCCATCCCATCCAACCGTCTTTTGTGTGCTCTGAAAGAGGGGTCCATCCCCATTGTTCTGTTTGTTGTAGGTAGGCTTTTTTCTGCTCGGCGAGGATGCCTGAGACGATCCAGAGTTTGGCGTGGGGATTGAGGGTGGGAGGATTCACTATTTTCTGCTCGGGGAAGATCATGTTGAGGAGGAGGATGTTTTGCGGGGGGAGGGTTTTCGGGAGGGTGAGGGAGAAGTGGGGAGTAAGATTGTTGAGGCGGGCGTTGGCGCGGGCGTGGGTGAGGGCGGAGGGGTCGATGTCGATGCCGATGGCGGAGCGGGCGCCGAGGAGGAGGGCGGCGAGGGTGAGAATGCCGCTGCCAGTGCCGATATCGAGGATGGGTTGGTTGGCGATGTGGGGATGCATGAGGGAGAGCATGAGTTGTGTGGTGGGATGAGAGAGGTCGCCGAAACCTGGGCCGGGAAGGAGGCGGAGGGTGTGGGGAGAATTATAGGGGGCGAGGGAGATGTGGGCTTTGCCGTGATGAAAGTTTTGGGCGAAGAGGGCCCATTGCTGGTGCCAGTTGACAGAGCCAGTTGCAAAACCCGCTTTCTTGCACAAATTCGATGATTTTGGCGTCGGTTCGCGCTCGTCGCAAATTGACATATCCGAAAGGCCATAGGCGATTTGCGACGGGACCGAATCCGGCGGCAAAAGCGCGGATTTGGGCTGAAATTGGGGTTTTGCAACTGGCTCACTCATTTGTTTTTCCAAAAGGAGGGGAGGAAGAGGAGGAGGACGACGTAGAACTCGAGACGGCCGAGGAGCATCCAAAAGATGGCGAGGATTTTGGCGAAGGGGGAAAGAAAGGCGAAGGAGCCTGTGGGACCGGCGGCGCGGAAGGCCATGCCGACATTGTTCATAAAACAGGCGATGAGGCCGAGGGATGATTCGGGATCGATGCCGTCGAGGACGAGGGAGGCGGTGCCGAGAATGGTGAAGAAGGCGACGATGCAGAAGAAGGCGAGGACGGTGAGGGCGTTTTTATCATCGATTTCTGCGGAGCCGATGCGGAGTCTACGGATGCTGTCAGGGCGGTAGATCGACTCGAGGCGGTGAAGGACAATTTTGTAGAGGATGTAGAATCGGGATGTCTTGATACCGCCAGCGGTTGAACCTGACATGCCGCCGATAAACATGAGGAGGAGCATGAACATTTGGGAGGCAAAGGGCCAACGGTCGTAATTAGCGGTGATAAAGCCGGTGGTGGTTTGCGCTGAAATGGCTTGGAAGCTTCCTTCTCGAAAGGCGTCGCCAATGGTGTAGTTATCTCCGATGAGAAAAAGGGAGACGGCTAGGCAGCCAAGAGCGGCGGTGGCGAGGAAGAGGAAGAAGTCGGGGACGTAGGTGCGGAAGAATTTAAAGCGAATGGCGTGGAAGTAGAGAGAAAAGTTAATGCTGCCGAGGATCATAAAGGTGAGGACGATCCATTCGGTGGCGGAGCTTTGATAACTGGCAATGCTGTCGTTGCGGATGGAAAAGCCGCCGGTGGAGATGTTAGAGAGGGAAATGCAGAGCGCATCGAAGAAGGGCATTTCGCGATTGGTTGCGACGAGAAGGGAAATTTCTAGAAGGGTGAGGAAGAGATAGAGTTTCCAGAGCTGCGAGGCAGTTTGACGGACGCGAGGGGTGATTTCATCTTTGACGGGACCGGTCATTTCCATTTGGTAGAGGAATTTGCCGCCAACGCCGAGGGCTGGGAGAACGGTGAGGAAAATCACGACGATTCCCATACCGCCGATCCACTGGAGGAGGCTGCGCCAAAAGAGGAGCGCTTTCCCGACAGCTTCAATTCCAGAATATTGGATCAGGTTTGTTTGCGGGTCGCGGATGGGTGCTACCGTGCCCCAGTAGGTGTAGGTTTTGTCTGGGACATGGGGATTTGTGATATAGACGGGGACCTCTTCTCCTGTATTCGGATTGTAAGATTTGGGGCAGATGAGAGTGGCGCCTGTGGTGGTGAGGCCCGACATCGCCTCAAAGTAGGCATCGAGAGGATTGGTGAGGGTGCGGCTAAAGTAGAAAGGAAGGGCGCTAATGAGCGAAGTGACAAACCAAATGAGGACGACGAGGAGAATGCCTTCGCGGCGATAGAGCTGTCCAATGTTCTTGCGTCCAAAAGAGCGGAAAATAAGGGCTGCGATCAGAGAAATGAGGAAGGCGATAAAAAAGGCAAAGGTGCTGTGGGGTTGGGGATGGAGATTCGGGTTGGCGAGAAATTCGTAGTAAAAGGCGAGACATAGGGGAAGGCAAAGGGCAATGGCGAGGTAGAAAAGATATTTGCCCAAGATTTGCAGGATTTGGGGAATGACCATCAATTGAATAGGGTTTGGAGTTGGGGGATTTGATGCGGATGGCAGATGGCGATGACAATGTCATCTGGGCAAAGGATTCGATTCCCGCGGCCGACCATCACGCGCCCTTTGCTTTCAATAACTGCGATGAGGAGATCTTTGGGAAGAGAAAGATCTGCAAGAGGAATGCCGACAACTTTGGATGAGGGAGCGATTTTTAGTTCGACTATTTTGGCCTGATCATTGCTTAACGAGGCAATGGAGAGAATCGTGTTTTCATGAAGAATGGAAAGAATCCGGTTGGAGACATTGACGCGAGCAGAAAGAGCGGGAAGAACGCCTATTTTTTCCAATATGGGAGTGTAATTGGCTTCGGTAATGACTGCGATCGATTTGGGGCAGCCAATTTGTTTTGCTAGGGAAGCGATGAGGAGATTGGTGCCATCGTGGTGCGTGCAGCTTACGAGAGCGTCGGAATCTTGGATTCGCTCTGCGCGCATGAGCTCAGGGTCTCGGCCATCGCGATTGATGATGGTCGCAAGAGGGAGAAGTTCTGTGAGCTCTTCGCAGCGCGATCGATCCACTTCAATCACACGGACAGCCACCCGTTGCTGCGTTAGGAAATGGGTGAGGTGGACAGCTAGGGGAGAGCCTCCAACGAGTACGATGGAGCGAATGGGATGCTCCGGAGAATGGAAAATCTCATGGAGGCGATGAATGACTTTCGCCTCGCCCACTACAGTGACTTCATCATCGGGGAGAAGGGTGTCATCGCCATGCGGGAAAATGATTTTGTCTTCTTCGCCTACTTTACGCCGGATGAGTCCTACAATCAGATCTTCGGGGAGGTGAAGATCGCGGATGGGGAGATGGCCTCGATCCCACTTGACAGGGATTTTAATGGTGCGCATCTGGATGGAACCGTGGGCAAAATGCTCCACTGCCACATCGCCTGAATGGATGAGAGTTTTAAAGAGATCTTGCGCTGCGAGGAGTTCTGGGCCAATGAAGTAATCGACAGAGAAGAGGCGGCCAAAATCAAGACGGGAATGATTGATGTAGTCGCGGGCTTGAACCCGGGCCACTGTTTTGGGGAATCCCAAATTCTTCGCAATCGCGCAGGAGACGAGATTCGTCTCATCATCGCCTGTAGCCGCAAAGAAGAGGTCGGGGTTGTTTTCCGTGAGATCTTCAAAGAGTTTCCAGCTGGGGGCGTAGGCATGCAGGGTGGCTACATCCGTTTCGCGGCTTACCTTTTCTAAAATCTTCGCATCTTTGTCGATCAGAATGACATTGTGCTCTTCTTCAGAAAGGACAGAGGCGACATACGAACCTGTTTTCCCAGCGCCTAAAATTACGATATTCATATATCCTCATCGTAGTATAAGACGGGAATATGGAAAAGCATCCAATTGCGGCTATAGTAAATTTTTGTTCGAATGAAAGGCGATTTATCAAATCTTGCCTTGAACAATGCCAAATTTTTTCCCGCCAAGTCATCGTCTCTGTTTGCGATCATTTTTTTGATGGAACTGCGGAGAATCGAGCTCTTTTGGAAGAGATCTACGGGGCCTTTCCCGGGTGCCTGTTTGTAGAATATCCTTACATTCCCGAGGCAATTCCAAAAAGAATTTGGAAAATGATCGACCCAGCCCATTTTTGGCATAGTTTATCGAGATTGGCAGGCTTTTCTTTTCTAGATGACGATATTGAAGCGGTCCTTTTTCTAGATGCAGATGAAGTTCCCGATGGGAAAAGGTTCGCCGAATGGCTCGATTGCAGCGATTATCATGGCCATATGACCTTGAAAATGGCGAATTATTGGTATTTCAGGGAACCGCAATATCAGGCGCTTCGCTGGGAAGATTCGGTCGTCCTGGCGCAGAGGAGGGCGATAAACCCCGATCTTTTACTTCGAAGAGAGGAACGGGATGCGATTTATGATCTTCTGCCAGGGCCCAAGCGGCGCCATGTGATCGGCATCAACGGGGAGCCGATGTTTCACCACTATAGCTGGGTTCGGACGCCGGAGGAGATGTTAAAAAAAGTGTGTGCATGGGGGCACAGAGGGGATAAAAATTGGGTCGATTTAGTCCAAAAAGAATTTTCAGGACCGTTTCGGGGAACTGATTTCATTCATGGATATAATTACAAGACAGTGGAAGCTCTTTTTGATATCCGTCTCGATGAGCCCCGTTTTGAGAAAAAGGGGAACGGTGTGGTGAAACGAATGGAAGAAAAAGAACTTTTAGAGCTGATTCAATGGAAAAAAAGCCCTTTTTGGGAGTGGTTTTCTCAAACCTTTCTCTTCACTCGTTAAAGACAATTTTAGGACAGCTCTTAAAGAAATCTTCTTTAGAGATGAATTTAAACTCTCCGTAATCCAGATATTTATAAGCATCGCGGCTTATTCCCACAACTGTTACCCAATGAGATATCTTTGGATTTTGAGTGCTGGGAATTGTGGCGAGAAATGACTTTTTCCGTTGGATTAAGTCTTGAATGAGAGAGACCGTTGGAGATCGGCAAACGGCCCCAGAAGAAAGATCGTCTAGTACGTCGAATATTTGACCCGCAGATGTCCCTTCCTTGTTTACCTTAGCGAGATCAAATTTTTTCACAAAGTCTTTGGTTTTTTGTAAGGAAAGGTCTAAATGGGTCGCAAGAGCATGAGGTCCACAATATTTCTTGCGCAAGCCTTCTTGTTTAAAGAGTCGAATAAAATCATGGGATTTATTTGCGATCTCTTGGAGGTCAAGCACAGGCCGGACATAAGTAGAAAATAAGCGTAAAGGTGTCATAAGAGGGCAGAGTTTAATTTTGAGGGGGCTTTTTCACAAAGAAAAATGTGCTATAAAGCCCTTGATTTTTAGATGACCATTGGGAGATGATGGATAACTCTAGGCACTGGTAGCTCAGTTGGATAGAGTACCTGGCTACGAACCAGGGGGTCAGAGGTTCGAATCCTCTCCAGTGCAATCCATATGATTCTATTTAAATTTTGCTATGGACCTATCCAGACGAATGCGATCTTGTTTGGCTGCCCCCGGACAAAGAAAGGGGCCGTCGTAGATTCGCCATCGGGGTCCACGGAGGCGATTCTGGCTAAGGCGAAGGAAATCGACCTAAAGATTGAAAAAATTCTTTTAACTCATTCCCATTGGGATCATATCGCCGATCTCTCTGTTTTAAAGGAAAAGACGGGGGCCCCTGTCTATGTCCATGAATTGGATGCGGGCAACGTGGAACATCCAGGATCGGATGGCCTCGGTCATTCCTCTATTCAAGGGGTAGTTCCAGATCTTTTTCTATCTGAGGGGCTTGAGGTAGGCGATTTGAGAGTCGAGGTCATTCATACACCAGGCCACTCGCCGGGAGGCGTCTGCTTTTATTTTAGAAAAGAAGGGGTTTTGATTTCAGGCGACACGTTATTTAGGGGGTGCACTGGGAGGGTTGATTTGCCCACGAGCCACTCTTCTTTGATGTGGGAGAGCTTGCATAAGTTGGCGAAGCTCCCTCCTGAAACACGGGTCATCCCCGGCCATGGAAAAGATACGACGATCGGTCAGGAAGATTGGTTGGATAAAACATAGGTAGGTCAATATGTCTCTTGTTGGTAAGAAAGCGCCTGAATTTAAGGCGAAAGCAGTAGTGAAGGATAAAGTCTACGATGACTTTTCTCTTTCTGATTTCTTGGGTAAATACATTGTTTTTTTCTTTTATCCTCTCGATTTTACATTTGTATGCCCCACGGAGTTGCACGCATTCCAAGAAAAACTCAAAGAATTTGAGAAACGAAATACGCAGGTCATTGGATGTTCGATCGACAGTTGGTTTTCCCACTCTGCTTGGCTCAATACGCCAAAATCGAAAGGGGGCATCCAAGGGGTATCCTATCCAATAGTCTCTGACATCCATAAGTCGATCGCGCGCGCCTTTCATGTTCTTAAAGAAGAAGATGGAATTGCCTATCGGGGTCTATTCCTCCTCGATCGGGAAGGAGTTGTCCGCCATCAACTCGTCAACGATCTTCCCCTTGGCCGCTCGGTGGATGAAGTACTTCGCCTCATCGATGCCCTAATTTTTCATGAAGAGCATGGCGAAGTTTGCCCTGCCAACTGGAAAGCGGGGGCCAAGGCGATGAAGCCGAATGAGCAGGGGTTAGCCGAATACTTTAAGTGATTTCTTCGGCTTGACTGTTCAGATTGGATCCGTTATAGCCTGGGAGAATGGTCAAGAAGCGATTTCGCGTCGAGAGCGATAGCATGGGACAAGTAAAAATCCCTGCGGATAAGTATTGGGGCGCGCAAACAGAGCGCTCACTGAAACATTTTGCGATCGGCCGCGATGTAAAACCCCCCGAAATGATCCGTGCCTTTGGCATTGTGAAGAGAGCCTGCGCTTTGGTGAATTTCGAGATGGGCAAGCTCGATCAGCGAAGAAGAGATCTAATTGTTAAGGCCGCAGATGAAGTGATTGCGGGAAAATTGGATGCCCATTTTCCTCTGAGCGTTTGGCAGACGGGGAGCGGCACGCAGAGCAATATGAACGCCAATGAGGTCATTGCCAATCGGGCGAATGAATTGGCTGGCAAGAAACGGGGCAGCAAAGAACCGATTCATCCCAATGACCATGTCAATTTGTCCCAATCTTCTAACGATGTCTACCCAACCGTAATGCATGTCGCAGCAGCACTGCAGATTTCCAGGCGATTGCTTCCGGCGCTCAATCAATTGAAAAAGACGTTTCAAAAAAAAGAAAAAGAGTTCGCAGGGATCGTAAAGATCGGCCGGACTCACTTGCAAGATGCTACGCCGCTGACTTTAGGTCAGGAAATTTCTGGCTATGTCTCTCTTTTAGAGCGAAATATGGAGAGGATACAGATGGCGCTGGAGGGAGTTTATGAGTTGGCCATCGGTGGCACGGCAGTAGGAACGGGGTTAAATGCGCCCGCGAAGTTTGGGGAGAAGGTGGCAAAGAAAGTAGCTGACTTTACTGGGTTGCCCTTTTGCTCTCATCCAAATAAATTTGCCGCCCTTTCAGAACACGATGAAATCGTTTTTGCTAGCGGCGCGCTGAAAACAACAGCCTGCGCGCTGATGAAAATCGCCAATGATGTCCGCTGGCTTGGCTCAGGCCCTCGATGCGGCATCCATGAATTAATTTTGCCAGAAAATGAACCCGGCTCCTCCATCATGCCGGGGAAAGTGAATCCAACGCAGTGCGAGGCGCTGACGATGGTGGCCGTCCAAGTGATGGGAAATGATGCAGCCATTGGAATCGCAGGCTCGCAGGGCAATTTCGAGCTGAATGTCTATAAGCCAATCATTATCCACAATCTGCTCCATTCGATTTTGCTGATGACAGAGTCGGTTCAGATGTTTGAGAAATATTGTGTAGCGGGATTAAAAGCAGATCGGAAGAAAATCGCTGAATATGTCCGCAATTCGCTGATGCTCATCACAGCGCTCAATCCAGTCATTGGATATGATAAAGCGGCCAAAATCGCCCATTTGGCCTACGTGAAGAATATCACCCTGCGGGAAGCCTGTGTAAAGCTAGGCTATTTAACGGGGGCTGAATTTGATCGCCTCGTCGTCCCCAAAAAGATGACTAGGACGTAAGGTAATCGTAGAGATCTTTTTGTGTCGTAATCAGAAGACTTTTGTGCAGTTGGCAGATGTTTTGCGAGGCATCGATGATTTCGTTATCGCCTACGCCGGGAATGCAAAGGGCGCTGAGCCGTTTCGTTTTCTCCCGGTTCCCCAGATAGCGGAGCCCTTCAAAATAATCGAGCTTGCTAAATCCCTCTTCTGCAACGCGGAAAAAGATGATTTCCCTCTCAAAGAGAAGCGCTTGCACAGCGAAAAACAGTCCATGGCTCTCAGGTGGGGGATTGCCCAAGCGGTCGATGAGTTGGGGCAGCTCGCGGAGAATATGGGGGGCTTTAAAAGATCCTTTCTCCGCCTCGCCGAAAAGCGCCACCGCATATCGCATAATCCCCCCCTTTAAAAACCCAACAAATAGAGGGGATGCCCGTTTTATTCAAGAGGGGCTGGTAATAGGCTGAGATTTAAGGGCAAATGGCTTATAATAGTTATCAAGAATTAAAGGAATTAATGAACATCACTTCTCTTGCCTCCTCTCGACACCCTTGTGCTATATGCGGGACACCGACAGGCAAACGTTGTTCAAGATGTCAAAATATTTTTTATTGCTCGGTGATGTGTCAAAGCGGCGCCTGGTCTGCTCACAAGCCTTTGTGTCAAAAGAAGATCACTGTTGAGTCTGTTGAGAGTAGGCTGAAAAGATTAGAAGAGAGTATGACGGAAAAAGAGTTAGGCGGTTTTCACAGGATGTGGAAAGTACAGACAAATGGATGGAACACGCTCGAGGAGACTCCTGACTATTTACAGTTGTTACCCGAAAGCAAAGAAAGAGAATTCATTTCTCTCATGATCTATGAGGATGAAACAGATTTTGCAGCCTCTCTTTTCGATGGATTTGGCACGATTCCCGGTATCACAATCATACAAAGATCGGATTGTGTGGACAAGTCTGATGATTGTGCAAAGTATGTTTTTGAGAAGAAGAGGTGGTATACCGACAAGGATATACCCCTACGCTTAATCCCAAAGTGGGGGATCTGATCGGCTACGTAGGGGGCTTCCTGAAAGAGACGGCAATCACTCACTACGGACTCATTTCTAAAATCGAGGGGGACAGAATCTACGTCCGATCAAAATGGAATCAGGGGTATGTCTTTGAACATCCATTCCACTTCCTTCCGATGGGAACTGGCGGCAGCGCCTATACTTTTCTAACGGATTCTCTTTAAGAAACAAAGGCACGGCTGCGGGGGTGGAATTGGGCGCGGGGGCCGAGCTCGGCCTCGATTTCGAGGAGACGATTGTATTTGGCCACGCGGTCAGAGCGAGAGAGAGAGCCCGTCTTGATTTGCCCCGTTTGATAGGCAACGGCGAGGTCGGCGATGGTGGTATCTTCCGTTTCGCCGGAGCGATGAGAGATGATGGTGCGGTAGTTGTGGGATTTTGCGAGTTGGATGGCAGCGAGGGTTTCTGTGAGGGTGCCGATTTGATTGACTTTGATGAGGATGGCGTTGGCGACGCGGGCCTCGATGCCGCGCTCGAGGAACCGGGTGTTGGTGACAAAGAGATCGTCCCCTACGAGTTGGATGCGGCTCCCCATTTCTCGGGTGAGCTGCGCCCATCCTTCCCAATCGTTTTGATCGAGGCCATCTTCAATTGAGTCGATCGGGTAATGCTGGGTCAGCTTGGCGAGATAGGCGATTTGCTCCGGGGAGGTGCGGCGATTGTAGGGTCGATTGGTATTTTTCTTCTTCATCTCCAGATAAAAGCCATCTTGATAAAATTCAGAGGCTGCTGCGTCAAGAGCTAGAGTGATGTCGATGCCCGGTTTATACCCCGCTTTTTCAATGGCGCGGAGGAGGAGATCGAGCGCTTCTTCATTGGTCGAAAGAGCCGGGGCAAATCCCCCTTCATCGCCGACCGAAGTGGAGAGATTTTGGCTTTTGAGGAGTGACTTTAGCGTGTGGAAAATCTCCGCTCCCCAGCGAAGCGCTTCATGATAGGAGGGAGCGCCGATGGGGCGGATCATAAACTCTTGAAAATCTAGGTCATTATCGGCATGCATGCCCCCGTTGAGGATGTTCATCATGGGACAGGGAAGAAGCGCAGCTTGACGTCCGCCGAGATAGTGATAGAGAGGCTGCCGCTTACAGGCAGCGGCGCATTTCGCAACGGCGAGCGAAATGCCTAGGATGGCGTTGGCGCCTAAGTTCTTCTTATTTTCCGTGCCGTCGAGACGGATCATCGATTGATCGATCTCTTCCTGTTGAAAGACCGTTTTGCCTTTGAGATTTTGATTAAGGGGGCCATTGACATTGGCCACTGCCTTAAGGACGCCTTTTCCGCCATATCTTTTGGGGTCATTATCGCGGAGTTCAACGGCTTCATGCTCTCCTGTCGAGGCCCCAGAAGGGACAGCTGCTTTTCCGATAAAGCCATCGAGGGTCTTTACAGTGACTTCTAGGGTTGGATTGCCCCGCGAATCGAGGATTTCAAGCGCATGACACGATTCAATCAGACTCATAATCGATCTCTTTTCGTTTAGCTCTGTTATCCGATCCGCCGGTAGCTTCATCGATCAGGGAGCGATACGATTCATAGCGGATAGGAGCAATTTTATTTTCTTCCAATGCTTTTAGGACGGCACAGCCCGGTTCACTTAAGTGGGTACAATCAGCATATTTGCAATCTTGGGCAAAAGAAACAAGATCTTGAAAATGGATAGTGACTTCATCTCTCTTTAAATCCCAAATCCCAAAACTGCGAACTCCCGGCGTATCGACGCAATAGCCGCCGCCAGGAAGGGGAATTAGCTCGGCTGTAGTGGTTGTATGCGTTCCTTTTGAGGTTTTATGGGCCAATTCGCCGATTTTTAAATTGAGGTTGAAACAGACGTTGAGAAGGGATGACTTTCCCACCCCCGATTGGCCGGCGAAGACAGAAGTTTTATCCTTTAAAAGCTCTTTTAAAGCCTCAAGACCGATTTTTTTCTCCGTGCTAATCGAGAGAATAGGAATGCCGAGCGGCTCATAAGCGGCCAGGAATTCTCGGTAGCGCTGCTGTTCTTTTTCATTCTCTTCGAGAAGATCTATTTTATTGATGACGATGACGGGATGAATATTTCCTTTCTTGGCCGCAATGAGATAGCGATCGATCAAGGCCGGCTTTAAAGGAGGATTGACGACGGAGACGGCGATGATCGCCTGATCGATGTTCACGGCGATGAGCTGCTCTTTTCTGCCGCTGATATCCGTTCGGGCGAGAAAGGAATAGCGCTCTTCGATTTGGATGATCGTCCCCTCTTTCTCCGCTGTGGGAGAAAAACGGACGAAATCGCCGACGGCAATGAGGTTTTTCGCCTGCAGTTTCTCTTTTTTGAGCAGCCCTTTCAATGTGCAGAGGAAACGAGTTTCGGCATCGACCCAAATCCCCTCTCCTGTAATCGCAATGACGCGCCCTCGTTTTAAATCTTGATCAATGGGCTCTGATTTCTTTTCTTCCTGATCCGTCTTTTTGAACTTGGAGCGATCTGTTTGCTGGGCATGTTTTCTCTCTTTGCGCCACTGCTTTCGATCTTTGGCATGAAAGTCTTCTTCATAGTCATAGTCGCGGGTCATGAAATCGGCCTCATTTGATAGAGAAGAATGGCACCGGAAGCGGCCACATTCAGAGATTCAACAGAAGGGGCCATTGGAATGGTGATCTTCGTTGCAGTTTCTAGCGCCCAAGTGGCCGGTCCAAGCGCTTCATGACTTAAGATGAGGGCGATGGGGAGTTTGAAAGCGCTTCCCTTAAGCGGTTGCCCCTCTAAATCGGCTGCATAGGCATGGATTCTTTTTTCTTTAAACCAGGCAGTGATTTCTTCAGGCGTGAGATGGGAATAATGGAGATGAAAAATGGCTCCTTTGGAGGCGCGCAGGGCTTTGTCGTTAAAGGGATCGACTGTTCCGGGGGTAAAAATCACCCCGTCCCAGCCGAGGGCTAGGGCTGTGCGGAGGAGAGTACCTAGATTGCCTGGGTCGCTAATTTGGTCTAGGATCAGAACGGATTGCTTTGTGCTCACGTCGCGAGGCTCAGGGAGAGCCACTTCGGCGGCAAATCCATCGGGCGCTTCCAGTCCAGTGATCTTTTTTAGGATCGCTTCTGAGACAATGTAGTGTTCTGAGGCGGGGATTTCGGGGGCTGGAGCTAGGGTGATGAGAGTTTTTATAAGATATTTTTCAGCGAGCTCCCGAATGGTCTTTTCTCCCATGAGAAGAAGCTGTTTTTTCTCTTCCCGATAGGGTCTATGGGCGCGGAGCTGGACCCAGTGTTTGACAAGCGGATGTTGTAAGCTGACGATCTTTTTTGTTACCATTGAGATTAGTATGGCGGATTGGAAAATAACTAAAAAGCATCATCCGACAGGTTCTTTAGCAAGAAGAGTTCTTCTGGTGAGCCTTCTATTGCTTGTCATTCCCCTCTTCCTTCAAAGTCTTTTTTTGTACCGCCAGGAATATAAGCAAAAATTAGAAGATGTCCAAGAGATTTTAACGATTTTAGCTAAAGAGCGGGAAGGGCTGATCCAACAGATGATTTTGATGGATTGGGCGCTTCTCGACGCGGTGATTCACGATGTTCCCGAACATTCAAAACAGCTAAAGATTGAAGAAGTTCTCTTGCGCGATCAAGAGGAAGATCATTTTACCAAGCTCGACCGGCGCCGCGATGCTCTTCTTGTCAGCAAAAAAGAATCGTATACGAATGCGCTCGTGATTCCCATCCCCTTTACCCAGTTTATCGAGCGGCTATCGGAGGAAAAAGACTCCCCCTACCCAATTCGGATGGCTTTGCTCGATCAGAAAGGGAGGGTTTTAGCTGAGAATATGAAAGTGAGCGATGAGGATCTTTTAACGGTGAAAGAACCGGTGGAAGGAACGGCGATGACCTTGGTCTTGACTGTTCCCATCGCCTCGATTCAAGATCTGCAGAAGAAAGATTATTACTACCGGATTGCCATCCTGATCCTCTCTGTTGGAGTGATTGGGGGCGGCCTTGTTTTATGGCTGATGCATCGGATCTCGAGGCCTTTAAATCGCCTTTGCAAGACGATGGAACGGGTCACTGAAGGAGCGCTTCACGTTCGCTATACGCCCGATTGGATGGGCTTTGAAATCAATGCCCTTGGAAAACAATTCAATGAGACACTCGATGCCTTATCGGCGCATCAACAAGAAGCGGAGCAAGAGCGGATTGCAAGGGAAAGACTTGCAGAAGAGCTGAAAATCGGACATGAGATTCAAAAGAGCCTCTTGCCCACCCACTTGCCCGATTTTCCGGGTCTTGGCATTGCAGCTGGATATCTTCCCGCACTGGAAGTGAGCGGCGATTTTTATGACTTATTCCCCCTTGAAAATGGAAAGTTATTGATTGTGATGGCCGATACGGCGGGCAAAGGGGTTTCTGCTTGCCTCTATTCATTGGGATTGAGAAGCATGATTCGCAGCTTGGCCAGCACGACAACAGAACTAGCAGAGATGGTTCTTCGGGTGAATGATCTTTTCTGGCTCGATGCGCGCAATTCAGGCATGTTTGTCACCGCTTGGATTGGAATTTATGACCCCGTGGGCGGTGTTTTGCATTATTGCAGCCAAGGACATCCTCCAGCTATTTTGCGCCGCCGCGACCATTTGCAAGAACTTTGGACCGATGGAATTGCAATGGGGGCGCAGAAATTAGAGGTAGTGCCCACCTCGCAGATCTCCCTATCCCCTGGCGATCTTTTGCTCATTTACACAGATGGGGTGATTGAAGCTCACGATCCAGAAGATCATCTTTTTGGGAAGAAGAGGCTGCATGAATTCCTCTTGCGCAAGAAGAAAGAATCGTCGCAGCAGATCATCGATCAGCTGATTGAAGAAATTCATCTATATGCTCAAGGCGTGCCGCAGCACGACGACATCACTCTCCTTAGCTTTAAAATTGAAAAATAAATTTTTTCGTACACGCTCATCTTTATTTAGGGTTGATTGTATCGTTTATTTCATGTATAATTGAACGATAATTAATAAAAATTGAGAGATAATAATGTCTGGAAACAATATTGATGTATTAAAAGAATTTAATCGTCTTGATTTGATTAGCTTTGTCGACACATTCAATGGTAATAAATATTTTGGTGACAGGCAGATCGAAGATGTCAGTAAAAAATTGGTTGATAGACTTTCTCTAGGCTTTTGTCGCCGCCTCTCAATTATTTTTTCATCTGATGAGCAAAAAATCGCTAGAAAGATCGCTGAAGTGGTAAAAATTCATTTAAATGACCTCCCCGAAGTCAATCTGCTTGCAGAAGGGGGCGTTTCTTTGGATGTTAGTATAAGCAAGGGGGAAGACCCTGCTTTAGTCATGAATGGCTATAAAGTTCAGCTTTTCGGTAGTGATGAAGTAGGCCCCCTATTTTTGAGTGCTTTTCTAAGCCAATGCGCAAAGCGCAATGCAACTCTCGTCGTTCAAGGGCAACCAGTCAGAATCTAAGAGCTTTTTCTAGCGAATATCCAAAGTAGAGCGATTGTAATGGCGAGAAGCAGAAGGGCGTTTCCAAGCGTACTTGGAGATTTCCTATAGTAAATAATTTGATTCCCATAGGAATCGGGGGTATCTTCCAAAGAATGAAGGATCGCAAATGGGGTCTCATCTCCATATTTGGAGAGGATTCTCCCATCTTCTCGAACGATTCCCGTATGTTGGGGTTCTTTGTTTTTCAAAAAGACTACGAAATCTCCTGCTTTGGGTTCTCGAACGGGGTGCAATCCCAGCCTGGGAAAAACGTCATTCGCAAGATTTTCTGTGCCCTCTAAGGCAAAGGGGATGCGGATCCCGGAACGATAAAGGGCATATTTATGGCAAGAGAGATCTGTCACAGGTTTTTCAGCTCTTACATGGGAAGGGAAATCAGATTCAAAAATATCAATAATTTCAAGGCCAGGCATTTTGGCAATATAATTTCGATGAGATTTAGCTTGAAATTCTTTCTTCCAAAGAAGAAGAAACCCAGCCATATCTTCTTTCAGAATTTTTGCACATTCTTCTAAAGAAATGGAGAGCTCATTGGCTTTGATTTGATCGCAAAAGACCCGCATTTCTGCAAGGAGTTTTGTCATCTGTTGCGGCTTTAATGGAGGTTTAATTTCATTGATCGAGGCTCCTAGGATTTGTCCCATTTTCTTCGGAGGGATCACAATTTTTATAGTAGCTCCCTGCGGTGTTACATTTTGGTTATTCGCTAGGTAAGTCAATGCAGCGCATCGGACTCGACTCGCTACATTTTGGATAAAGGCCCAAACCATACCATCGTAGTGCGCATTTTCATTTAGAGTGCGCTTTTGGAGAAAGGAACTTGCAGCAGGCGACAAAGTCATAAACGGTCTAAAATTTCCTGAAATTCTCTCTCGGCCACTTCGGCTTCAAAAGGGCGTTCAAACGTTTTCGTATAATGGACGCCGATAAACTCAATTCCCAATTTTTCTAATTCCATTTCCATATCGAGCAGGTGATGCTTGGTATCATCGATAAAAACAATCTTCGGGGGCTGTTTCTTCGATTTTTCGAGGAATTGGCGGAAAAGCGTTCCCTTTGGGTTGTGATGAGAGGCGAAAAGGATCCCTTCTTCCCAATGAGTCGGATGAGGAGTTTTAAGGAGAACGGAAGCGGGGGCATGGCGGGAGAAGTCGATGTCCAACTGTTTCAGTTGCCGTAGAGTGAGGTTGGAAAGAGGAGGGTGGCGGGAGGTGAGGGCAAACGAAGCGGCGCACCGCTTCTGCACTTTTTTGACGAGGCTGGCTATCTCAGGTTCAGGAGTGCGAATAGGACAATGATTCATAAAGCGATCCCAGTCGGGATAAAAGAGTTCTTCGGCTGTTTCTTTGTCGAGTCCTTGAGCTACCAGTTTTCTTATTTCATGGTGAAACCACTCAGCTCTTCCCGCTTGTATCGAGGATTCGAGGAGAGTGTTATCGATGTCGAATAGAACCCATGTAGTTTCATCGATGTGGGGAAGGATGTCTTCCATCTGATTGGTTTCAATGATTTCGGCATGAAGCGAAAAAATAATAAATAGGATTAGGTATTTGGCCATAGAGATGTCTGTTTCAGGCGCTCGATGATGGGCGCGGGTTCATGAAGTTGTTCATTGATCGCGATCCGGTCGGCTTCGCTGAGGAGAAGTCCCATGGTTTTCCCGGGGAGAATGCCTGCGTCGATCAAATTGCCCGATTTGACCACGGGGTCATGTTTTTGGATGCGCTGGATGCTCAGGTGAAGAAGGGCGATTCGCTCTTCATGTTCCTTAAAGTAGGCAGCGCGGCGGCGCGGCTCCAAATGAGCGCCGATGATTTGCAGCGAGATTTTAGAAAAATGATTGGCATAGGCATAGGCCCATTCGGCCAGCTCAATGGGGCGGGCGTGTTCTGCGTGGATGAGTTCTCGAAGATGGAAGAGATAGGTGACAAATTGCTGCTCCTGATTGGAGAGTTTGAGTTTTCTAGCGAGATCGAGTTGTTCAGCAAGAATAAAATGGGGAAAAAGGGGAAGAAGAGAGGCGATGACGGGGGCGTCGATCGGATAATCTTTAATGGGGTGAAGCCGATCCTCGATTTCTGGAAGAGGGACCTCTTTGAGGGCAGGGAAAATGGCGCCGAGGAGTCCAAACTCATGAAGCTGGATGAGCATCGGGCGGAGTTTGCCAAAATCATGTCCTTTCGTAAACTCTTGCCAAATCCGCTCGATCGCAACGGCGGGAAAGAGCTCATTTGCATGCGCGCGGATAGCGCGCTCCGTGTCTGATTCAATGTGAAAAGAGAAGCGGCAAGCCAGGCGCACCGCGCGGATCATCCGCAGGCGATCTTCCTTAATTCTCTCATGGGGATTTCCAATCGCGCGGATGATTTTGGCCTCTAGATCCTCGCGCCCATGCACGTAGTCGAAAATTTCCTCTTTTAGCGGATCGTAGAACATCCCATTGATTGTAAAGTCGCGTCTTTTGGCATCTTCCACAGCCGTGGCGAACGCAATGCGCGTGGGGCGGCGCCCATCTTTGTAATCGAGATCTTGGCGAAAGGTGGCCACTTCATACTGGCGCCCATCGACGATGACCAGGATGATCCCAAAGGCGATGCCGATCGGGACGGTGTGGGGAAAAAGGGCTTGAATCGTCTCGGGCGGGGCATTGGTGGCAATATCGATATCGTCGGAAGGGTGATTCAACAGGAAATCGCGCACCCAACCGCCCGCGTAGTAGGCGATGAAGCCTGCTTTTGCGAGAGTTTCTACAATGAAACGGGCCTGCGGGTGTTCTTCCATAAATCTCATGGACAGAGTAGCTTCTTTCCCCAATTTTTCAAATAGGGTTTTCAAAAGCCGTCGTAACCCATTGGGTCACTGGCGGCAGATCCTCTACTCGGGCTCCACCATGGAAGTTGTGCTGACGAACTGGAGGAAGTAGGTCCTCCCTTTTCGATTGTTGGTGGGCCGAGAATAGGTCCTCCATTCGATGAGGAGCTTTCTGCTGATGAGCTGGAGGAAATAGGTCCTCCCTTGGGGACTGTTAGCGGGCAAATAGGTCCGCCAGAGGGGGCAGAAGAGGCGGGTTGAATCAGTCTTTGCTGGAGATATCGATGCAGAATTTCTTGGAATGTGGAATCTTTACAAGCTGCTACCTTTATTCGGTTGGAATCTTGTTTTACGGCTTTGCAGTTCTTAAAATAGTAAATGCATGAACCCAAATGCGTGAGTTGATCAAAAATTTCGCAGTTATCTAAAGTATCTCGTCGCCTTTCAAACTCTTCAAAGCGCATATGACCATGATAGATTACAGTCTTGTCCTGAGTTTCGGCAGATGCAGGAGTGTAACTTGGGCCTTCTGGAGAGTTATAAATACTCGATATTGGGGATGACATAGCTAACTCCATTAAAAATGAGGGAGGAGTCTATTCCGGAGATGAATTATTTACAATGCTTTGCCTCATCTTTTGAAATACGGTGTGGATCGATTCTTGGATTGGGGGGATATGGGGGAATTCCTTGAGGAGCTTTCCTACGTCGAGTTCGTTGTTGGAACGCTGGGCTTTTAGGATGGCGTTTTGCTCTTCCAGGGTGAAATTTTCCCAGGTGAAGGTGGGGTCGATGTAGTGTTGGTAGAGCGCTAAGATCTCGTTGTGGGAAATGACGCCTGGATTGGTGAAGTTGTAGTTTCCTGTGAGGTTTCTGAGGGCCATTTCAATGCAAACGGGGAGGAGATCATCGAGGATGGTCATGGAATTGGGAATGTTGACAACTTTTTTATAGCGGGTGATTTTGTAGATAAAACTTCGGGGATGGAGATCGCTTGAAATCGGCATTCGGAGGCGTAGGTTTAATACATTCGGATAGTTTGTGAGCAGCTTATCTAGCATCACTTTTGTCTTGGAGTAAAATGACCCTGCAAAGTTTGGCTCCTCTTCTTCTGTAAAGCCAATGTGAGAGCCGAGCGGGTGGGCTGAATCATATTGATAAATGCAGCCGGTGCCGAGATTTGTGAGGTGAATGTGGTGGAGGTAGGCGATGTCGGCTAAGTTGAGGACTCCAGTGATGTTGGATCGCAGAGTTTCTTGTCGATGATCTTCGCACCAATCCACATTGGGTCTTCCCGTAACGCCAGCTGCATTGAGAATAAAATCGGGATGGGTGGCGTTGATTTCCCTTTCGATTTCTTCCCTATTTTCGAGCCGCGATTCTGCACAAAAGACGATTTGATTTTGCTCTTTCAAGAGCGCAACTAATTGTTGGCCAATCCAGCCTGTTTTTCCGCCAAAAACCAGAAAGGTTTTGGGAGATGCTGTGCCGATTTGGGAGAAGAGGACAATGAAGAGAAGAAAATAGTGTTTCATTAGAACACCGCGATGGTTGAGAAGGCATAGGCAAATTCATCGCGCATGCGCCTCTCGAAGTTAAGATGGAAGCGGCCTGTGAGAGAGACCGTAAAGCCAAAGAAATAGCCCCATTTTTTTTCATTGCGGTAGGTGATGGAGGGAATGTCGGGGCCACTTGAGAGGTGGAGGCGCGAATGGAGATAGGTGCCGCCAAAATAGGGGGTGAAAAAAAGGAAGCGGGAGGCGAGAGCGGCGCTGACTTGCCATTCGCGGAGAGACGTTTTCTGTTTAGTGAGGTCCATGGGAAGATTGAGACGATTGAGAAATTTAAAGAAGGCCTTGGGGGAAGAGGGAACGGCGAAGTAGGTAAAGTCGGTGGTGAAGTAGGTTTGTCCCCATTGGAGGAGGATGGCTCTACCGCCGGTGCTCCAGGAAAATTGATAGGTGCTTTGGAAGTGGGAGAAAATCTCCTCAAGGTCGGAAAGGGAGGCTTTTTTCCTGTATTGTACATGTTCCTTGGAGCCGCCGACATAGCCGAAGAGTTCGAGCCGCTCGACAATGATCATTGAAACGCTGGCGAGTTGCGAGTGAAGGCCAAAATGGCGGAAGGCATTGTTGGGATCGATATCGGGATCTTTCTGGGGCGCCACGTAGCGCTTGTCTGAGATGTAATCGGCAATGTAGCCAGTTGTGAATTTAAAGAACGGATAGGAAGAGGAGAAGAAGCCAGTGTTCATAATCGCCGGATTGGCGGGATTGCCAATATAGGCTGAAAAAAGAGAAAGAGGCAGGAGAAAGAAAAGCCATTTCATGGAAGGCAGTATACTTGAGCAGGATATTTCTGATATACGTTTAGCCATGGAAAAGAGAATTCAGAGGCTGCCAGAGGCGCTCATCAATCAAATTGCCGCGGGGGAAGTCGTTGAAAATCCTGCGTCTATTGTAAAGGAATTGGTCGAAAATAGCCTAGATGCGGGGGCAACGCGGATCGTCGTTGAGGTGAACGGGGGTGGGTTGCAGGGAATTTATGTGGAAGACGATGGCTGCGGGATGGGGCGGGAAGATGCGCTTCTTTGCCTCGAGAGGCATGCGACGTCGAAAATAGTGTGCGTGGAAGATTTGCAGGCGCTAGCGACGATGGGATTTCGAGGAGAGGCGCTGGCGGCCATTGCATCGGTATCCCATTTTCAATTGAAGACGGGAAATGGCAATGAGGCGACGCGGGTCATGGCGGAGGGAGGACGGGTATCGGCTGTGGAGCCTTGCGCTAGGAATCGAGGGACGACGGTCGAAGTGCGTTCCCTTTTTTATAATGTGCCCGCGCGAAAGAAGTTTCAGAAATCCGTTTCGGCTTGCAGCGCGCAAGTGACGCGGGTGATGGAGGCTCTGGCTCTGGCCAATCCAAATGTGGGATTTATCTTGATTTCGCAGGGGAGAAAAGTCATTGAGGTAAAGGGGCAAAGCGCGAAAGAGCGGGTGGAGGAGATTTTAGGAAAGCAAGACCATGAAGTAGAATTTGCGAAAGAGGGAGTAAAGACATGGGGCTTTTTAGGGGCGCCGAGCCGAGCTTTAGCCAATCGGAGCGGACAACATCTCTTCATCAATGGCCGTCCCCTTTTTTCTCCGTTGATTTCACGGGCTGTAAAAGAGGGATTCGGGACGAGAATTGGGGAGAGCGTGCATCCAGCTTATGTCCTTTTTCTTGAACTGCCACCAGCAGAGATCGATGTCAATGTCCATCCGCAGAAGAAAGAATGCCGCTTTCGAGAAGAGGGAAAAGTTTTTGCCATCGTTCGGGAAACGATCTCCGCTGTATTTGGAGAAGGACCTTTATTTTCTGAGTCGATTTCATTCATCCCTCCCCGTATGGATTTCTCTTTTGCGGAAGAAACGCCCCGTTTTACGAAAGAGGAACCTCGAGAATTGGAATTTTCCTTTCCCGAGAGGCCGCTGGTTGTTTTAGGAAATTTCTTGATTGTGGAGAAAGAAGGCTTTTGGCTTGTCGATTTGCGCGCCGCGCAGGCGAGAATTCTTTTTGAGTCGATGAGTCGGGAACAGGGAGAGCCGCAGGCATTGATCTGGCCCTTGGAAATTGAATGGAAAGAAGAGGCGATTGTAGAAGAGTTGCGCGAACTGGGAATTGAGAGTCGATTTCTCGGGGGGAAAAAGCTGGTCATCGATGCTTTGCCCTCTTTTTTGGAGGCAGCCCATTTTCCTCAATTTTTTGCGAGCTGGAAAGAAGAAAAGAAACTGGCGCCAGCGGCAGCGCGGTTTTACCGTTCAGTGAAAAAGAATTATTCGTTGGATGAAGCAGCAGCGATTTGGCGGAAGTTGCAGGGATGTAAAGATCGATCGTACGATCCGATGGGCAACCCCATTGCAGTTGAAATTAAAGAGGGCGATTTAGAGCGATGGATGAAAGACGGATTCAAAAGTTCATCGGTTCGCTGAAAGGCGTCGATGGCTGTTTATTGGAAAACCCGGCAGATCTTTTGTATTTGACGGGCCTTTCTGTTTCGAGAGGGCGATTTTGGGCGACACCTGAAGGAGGCAAATTATTTGTCGATGGGCGTTATTATGAAGAGGCGAAAAAAGAGGCGCCTTGTCCTGTTTTCTTATTCGATGAGTTTACAAAGGAAAAAGGAAAACGGGCCGGTTTTGACAGCGCATTTGTGACCTATGAAGGGTTTTTGAATTTGCAGAAGCTGGATAAAGAGTGGATTCCCATTTCAAGGCCGCTAAAAAAAATTAGGATGATCAAAGAGGCAAAAGAGATCGAAGAATTGCGAAGGGCGGCGCAGCTTACCTGGAAGGGGTATCAAAAAATACTCTCTTTGCTTCGAGAAGGAGTAAGCGAAATAGAATTGGCCCTTGAATTTGAGATGTATTGTCGAAAAAATGGAGCTTCTGGTCTGTCATTTGATCCGATCATCGCTTTCGGGAAAAACAGCGCATTTCCTCATTATCGGGCAGGGCAAGCGAGGTTGGAAAAAGGGCAGGTTATTTTGGTCGATGTAGGAGCGATTGTAAATCGCTATCGAGGCGATATGACCCGTACCTATTTTTTTGGAGAAAAAGATGCGAAATTGGAGCTTTTTGAAGAATGTGTGAAACGGGCGCATGATGCGGCGATTGACTCTATCAGGCCGGGTGTTGTTTTGGGTGAATTGGATCGGGTTGTCAGGAAAGAATTTGAAAAAATGGGCCTTGAGTCTCTTTTTATTCATAGTTTGGGTCATGGGATTGGGTTAGAAACGCATGAATATCCACTGCTCAGAAAGAATGGGGAAGATCAAGATCTTATTTTAGAGCCTGGAATGGTATTTACGATTGAACCAGGGCTATATCAACCGGGATTAGGGGGGGTAAGACTTGAAGATATGATCCTTGTAACAAAGAATGGTTGCGAAAATTTCTTTGATCGTGACATTCTGTCTCCCACTTATGCTCAGCTTTAGAAAAAAGATCCTCCTTAGCGATATCGTTCTTTTCCTTGTATTTCTCGCCGTGCTCTTTCCTTTTGTTGAAAGGACTGTGGCGAACATCATACATAGCTCACTTGAAAATCGGACAAAGGAGCTTTTAGAAAAGATTCCTGATGGTTCAGATCTCATCAAAATTCTCCAAAAAGAATTAACCCTTGATTTTGAGATGGGATTTCTTTTTCTAGGGACGGCAATTTTGTTGTTGTATTCATTGATGACCTGGTTGGTTATCCATCGATTGACCCAGCCCATCCAACAGATCTTCGATGCGATTCTTCCCTACGAAGAAGGACAACTGCCGCGAGTTGATTTAAAAGAAGGAGCTAGCGGGGATGAATTCAGCAAATTGGGATTGACCCTAAATTCTTTGACCGATCGAATCAAGAAGCAAATCGAAAATCTCAAAAGGCAAAGAAAAGAAAGTGAGGAAATTCTCGATTCACTAGGAGAAGGGATTATCGCGTTAGATACGAGCGCGAAGGTGACCTATGTCAATCAAATTGCCTGCCAAATGCTGGGCGTAGCTCATGATGTGGTGATGAATGTACCCCTCGATCAAATTAAAATGCGCGATTCTGATCTTTCGAAAAAATGTCATGAAATTGTTCTGCAAGCCCTGCAGACTTCTGAGTCGATCATTCAAACATGGACATTAGGGGAACGGGTTTATTTAGATCTCATTTCAGCCCCTCTGGCTCATCAAAGCGGCGCGATTCTTGTCCTTCAGGATAAAACCTCCGATTATAAAGTATTGGAGATGGGAAAGGATTTCATTGCCAATGCGTCTCATGAACTCAGAACCCCTATTACGATCATTCGAGGTTTTGCGGAGACCTTGCAAGATTTGCCTGACATGACTCCTGAAATGATGCATGACATCACAGAAAAAATTGTAAAAACGTGCGGAAGATTAGAAAAATTAGTCAAAAGCCTTCTCACATTGTCTGATATCGAAAATCTTTCAGAGCAGAATTTTCGCGCGGTCGATCTGATTCCCATTGTAGAGAATTGCAAACACCTTCTTCTTACGGCGCATCCTGAAGTGGAGATTTCTTTAAACTGCGAGCTCCATCGAGCTCCTATCATTGCAGACGCAGATCTCATCGATCTGGCGATTATGAATCTTTTAGAAAATGGGGTGAAGTATTCTCATCATCCTGCCCATATCGAACTATCCATCCGCAGGTCAGGGGATCAAATTCTTTTCAATATTTCCGATCGAGGAATTGGAATTTCTGAGTCGGATCTCCTCCGTATTTTCGATCGGTTTTATACAGTGGATAGGGCGCGCTCCCGAAAATCGGGCGGGGCTGGCCTTGGCCTTTCGATTGTAAAAACCATCGTTGAGAAACATAAGGGCAGCATTGCCGTTGTCTCCCAATTAAATAAGGGAAGTGCCTTCACTATTGCCCTACCTCAAAATGCCAAAAAATAAGGCGATTTTCGGGGGCCCCAAAGGCAATGTAAAGCGCGCTTTACATTTGATTCTCCTTCCCTAATATTTCTGGAAAAGGCATAGGGAGATTATCAGGAGATTTGCATGACCCATGAAACCTTCCATCCCCATGTTTCGGCAGGCACCGTGATGCGGGAATTTACGCCGCGGGCGATAATCCTTGGAATGATCTTCGGGTTTTTCTTCGCTGTAGCAAATGCATACCTGGCTTTAAAGATTGGAACCACTATTTCCGCCTCTATTCCTGCAGCGATTATGTCGATGGCCATTTTAAGAGTGATGTTCCGGGATGTGACCATTCTTGAAAATAACATCGTCCAAACAATTGCGACGGTGGGGGAAGGATTGGCAGCTGGGGTCATTTTTACAATCCCCGCTCTGATTCTGTTGGGAGAGACTCCTTCAATCGGGCGAATTTTCATCCTTTCCTGCATGGGAGGTCTTCTGGGGATTTTGCTGATGATCCCCATGCGGCGCTATATCATTGTCGAAGAACATAAAAAATTGCCCTTTCCTGAAGGAACCGCCTGCGCCGAAATCTTAAAATCTGGGCAGAAGAGCCGAAAATCGGCCATTATGGCTTCCTGGGGTTTTTTGGCGGCAGGGGTTTACAAGATTTGCTCCAACGGCATTTATCTTTGGTCAGAAACAGTCAATTGGACGTTTGGGTTCTTTAAAAAAACAGAGTTCAGCCTCGATGCGACGCCAGCTCTTTTAGGCGTTGGGTATATCATCGGTCCAAAGATCACCGCATTGATGTTTTCCGGCAGCCTTCTCGCTTGGTGGGTGATTATTCCGTTAATTTCTACCTTTGGATTGGGAAGCGAAGCGGTTTATCCATCGACGACTCCCGTAGGAGCGATGTCTGCAGATGATATTTGGAATCATTATGTGAGATACATTGGTGCAGGAACTTTGGCGGTGGGAGGGATCTTAAGTTTGTTTAAGATTATCCCCCTCTTATATCGAACAATCCACATGAGTTTTAAAGAGTTGTTTGGCGGATTTGCGGCAAGAGCTCATTTGCCTCGAACAGAAAGAGATATCTCCCTGGCGTGGCTCCTTCTTGGGTCGTTAGCAATCGTCCTTTTCTTATGGCTCTTCCCTACCCTTCCAATGAATCTGTTGACGATCGTGTTGTTGGTCATTTTGAGCTTTTTCTTTGTCGCCGTCACCTCATTGACTGTCGGATTAGTCGGCTCCTCTTCAAACCCTACTTCAGGAATGACGATCACGGTGCTTTTAGTGACTTGTTTGGTCTTTGTTCTATTGAACTGGACGGAAAGAATTTACTTGATTTCCGCTATGTCGATGGGATGTGTTGCTTGCTGCGCGATTTGCCTAGCCGGCACAACGGCCCAAGATCTGAAAACAGGCTATATCCTGGGGGCAACCCCCCGCTCGCAGCAAATTGCTGAGATCATTGGGATCCTTATCCCCGCCTTGGCACTGGGGTATACTGTTTATTTACTCAATCAAGCCTATGGGATTGGCTCTAAGGCGATGCCAGCGCCGCAGGCGACCTTGATGTCGATGGTGGTCAACGGGGTCATTAGCGGCAATCTTCCCTATGCCTTAGTCGGGGTTGGGGTGATGATAGGGATCATCATGGCGATTTTGGGAATCCCTGTTTTACCCTTTGCTTTAGGTGTTTATTTGCCACTATCTCTTAGCGCTGCTAGTATGGTGGGCGGTCTTGTGAGAGCTTATGTCAATCGCCATACGGATCAGGAACTCGCCCAAGAGCGAGGCGTTCTTCTCGCTTCTGGATTTATCGGGGGCGACGCATGTGTAGGCATTGCCATTGCATTCCTCACCCTTGCGGGCGCGATTCCTGCCGATGCACCGGGCAAATTGTCCCAGTGGTTCAGCTTCGGGACCTATCTTCTCCTCGCACTTGGACTCGGCTATTTCTCCATCAGAAAACAAAAAGAATAAGAAATTTTGTTCTTCTTGAAATATTGATTGCCTTAAGTCTCACTGCAGTTTTATTGACCTTTCTTTTCTCTTTCTTCGTCGAGAGTGCAAAAATTGAAAAAAGACTGGAAACAGCCCGCGTAGAAATTTCTTCTCGCCAATATTTGCAAATGCGCTTGCAATCGATCTTTTCCAACATTGATAGGGCCTCTTTTCAAGCGCCCCTTTATACCCAGCTATTCCCGGAAGAAAAAAATGCGAGCCTCGTGGCCACTTTTGATAATGGAATCGACCCAGATCCCATTTTCAGTGGAACCGTGTTGGGACGGATTTATCTCGATGAAAAAAAGCAATTGGTTTTAGCTACGTGGCCCATAGATAAAGATCGCTCCTGGAGAAAGGAAATTCTTCTATCGAATGTCTCCAATTATGAGTTTGAATTCCTCGCGCAGAAAACCGAAGAAAAAGGGGCGAAAAAACGGACGATCAACTCCACTTTAGAGTGGCGCTCAAACTGGCCCATTGCGCGCCTTGAAACTCCTTCTGTCATCCGCCTTTTAGTTTGGAAAGAGAAGAAAGATCCCGTCCGCTTTGCTTTTATCCTTCCCTCTCCTGAACCCATGATCACCTATTGGGAAGGAGGGCGCAGGTCATGAATGTCTTAGGACTCATCTTTTCACTGCTTCTCATTCTCTCTTATGCCTTTTTCGCCTGCTGGGAAAAGCAAATAGGTGCCCATCGCCTTCAAAGGACCTATTTGGGGCATCAAAAGGTGAATCGGAAAATCCTGAATCACTATGAAAGTGAACTTTATAATAAATTGGGTGGTAAACGGAAATCTTCCGTTTCGACGCTATCTAATAAAAAGAAGACTCCGCAAAAAAAGGAAGGACCAAAGCTCAATCAAGAATGTGCACGGCTGAATCTTTGGCCCTTGATCCAGGAAGGAAGAGAGGCGCACCCCCTTCTTTATGAGCTGACAGCCAAGCTTCTGGCCACATTCTACAAGCCTCTTTTCGAAAAGAAAACGAGATTTGAATACTATTTTCTCGATCAGCTGTTACTTTTGGCAAAACTGCAAAAGGAATCTCCTTTCGTATTGGAAAAGATCTCTTTTCCCGATTCTCTACAGCCGCTCTATTACAAGATGCTTAAGGGGACGAAGGAATGGGATTTAATGGCAGGTGTCGGCTATCCATCTCTTCTCGATTACATCAAAGTGGATCCGGTGAATGAAAAACTGTGTCTTTTTCATGCTCACCCCGACATGCTGACTGTTCTATTTGGTTCCAAAGCCGCCTTGAAACTTCATGCGGAGATTCACAAGAAACCTCATCCGCCTGTCACGCAAGAGTGGATTGAACATCTTTGCAGCGAGGCTCACCTCGTTTCTCTCGACCCCGACCTATATGCTCTATTGAAATTCGGCCATCTAAATCACAAATTGACAAAGCTGACTTTTATCGAGAAAGATCCGAGGACGCACATTTCCCTGCGGAAAAAGGTCGATTTCAAAGGGTAGGAATGGGTTTTCTTTGAACGATGAGGCGGTAAGAATATTTTTTTTTATTCCCAATAGCGATTCTGACTAAGAATGATCGGTAGGTCTCTTCATGTGTCCCCGTTTTTTCTCCCGAACAAGAAAGAGTATAAGAGCGAGCCATGGGTTTGGAGTTGCATCCTGGGATCTGTAGGGCGATTGGAGGAAGGGGAAAAGAAGGTGAGGTGATGCCTTTGGAGGGGAGCCTTTCCCAAGAAATTTCATTTTTAAATAATTTTTCTTTGATTTCAGTAAAAGTCCAATTAGCTAAGCGCTCTTGTTCTACTTCCTCAAGCGTCTTTACTTCTTTGCGAAAGAGAATGAGGGGCTGCGTCACCAGAGGAACCGCGCAGCAAATGACGAGAAGTAACGCAATGAGCACTTCTAATAGAAGAAAGGTTCTTTTTTTCATGGCCTTGCATTATAAGTAATAGATTAAAAAAACGAAATGTATTAAATTTGTTGACATATGTTACAGACGAAAGCACTTTATAATCTTTTGCGGCTTAATGCGGCGGAAGATCGTTCGGTAAACGCAGAGCCTTGGATGGTAGAAGATCTTCGCTCTATTCCCCTGGAAATACTTTTTGAACGTTTGGAAAAAGGGAACATACGGGTAGATAAAGGGGCCTTTTTGCAGTATGCGGAAACGTGCGACACTCCCGAGGAATTAGCTGATCTAATAGTAGAAGAAGATTCGGATGCACTTTATTTAATCCTCTTTGAAATTTGGCGCCGTTTACTGCCTGAAAAGCAATCCCTTTCCATTTTTTTCGATGAATTGGACTATCGCATTTCTCTGTTTGATCAAGGAAAAATGGAGAGCGATGAATGGATTCAGGATGGACTGGCGAATCTAATGGAGATCTTAGATGAAAATGCCGATGCAGGAGTCGATCCGCAAGAGGTCTTTAGGGTCATTTGCGACTATTGCGCCCATGATTTGGAGAGTTTTCTCTACGATTACATCGCCGATCTTCTCGATAGCGGCAACCCATTTTATGCCTCGGAATTAGTGGAAGGATTCTTTCCCTACGTGAATGAGCCGATTTGGTTTGAATTTTTAAAGGCGCGGATTGTCGCTGCGACCGATATTGGAGAGGCCGATCGGTTGATTGCAGAGATTTTAGAGGGCAAGGCCGATCTTCCTCTCCTCATTGAAGTCTTGAAGTTCCTGAAGGTAAATGGAGAGCCGGAGCTTTTCATTAGAGGAGTTAAGAAAGTCCTTCCCCTTCTGAGGACAGAAGAAGAATTGGTCGAGGTGATGGCAGCGATTGCCGACTATTACCGAAGACTCGATCAAGATGCTCTAGAGCAAGCCATTCAAAAGCTGATGGAAAAGCGCAAGGAGCCCTACGGCAAGCTCGATCCCAAAGATCCCGATCTAAAAAAGCTTCATGACATTGTTATAAAATAGCGACCGGCTGAAAGTGAATGTAATCACTGGAAGTCAAGATGTAGCGTATCCCCTTTTTTTCCCCGAAAAGATCGACATTGGGCTTGATGTTGTGCAGATGGCCAAAGACACAAATTTGTATCTGGTGTTGCTCTAGGATTTGGGCGGCGCGCGAAGGCTTTAGATCGGCGCTGATAGGAGGATAGTGGGTCATTGCGATCCGCACCTTTGCCTCAGGATTTAACTGGGAGAGGCTCATTTTCAACCGCTCCAATTCTCGATTGAAGATTTTTTCCTGCATCTCCTGTTGAACCAGTACTTCTGTGTCTACAGGAGGTTTTGCCCGAGGATTTTCCCGAAATTCAATGAATTCCCCAAAGGAATATTCAGGCGTATCCCAAAGGCGGGCGCCTCCAATCGTCACCTCTTTCCAATTGAAGGCATTGTTTTGAATTAGATGGATAGAAGAGGGAAGAACGGGGGCGATTTTATTGAGAGAGCCCCACCAATAGTCGTGATTGCCTTTGATTAGGACCTTTGTTCCTGGCAATTCATGAATCCACTGCAGGTCGGGAACGGCCTCATCTACTTTTAGGGCCCAAGAAATATCGCCGGGAATGAGGACGAGATCGTGAGGCGAGATAAGACTTTTCCAAGAAGTAGCGATTTTATCGGCGTGGTTTTCCCAAGCAGGGCCAAAGATGTCCATGCTCTTATTCGCTACGCCGAAACTTAAATGAAGATCGCCAATGGCCCAGATACGCATGTGTCTAGTTTACCTGAAAGGGCTTAAAATTCAAAGCCGTCGGGAATTTGCACTCCAGCGGGGACGATGATGATTCCATCGCGCACAAAAATCCCATCCCCCTCAAATTGATCCAGTTTTTTCTTGTTGATCAAACGAACGTTGTTGCCGATGAGAACATGCTCATCGATGATTGCCTTTTCGATGAGGCAATTCTCTCCGATGCCAGATTCATGGGAAACTCCGTCGCGAACTGGCTCTAAATAGAAGTGATTTCCCATCATGACTGAATCTCGAATGATCGTCCCTTTTTTTATATGGGAGCGAAGGCCGATGACGCTATGGTACACCTCATCCGCCTCAATGATGCTTCCCTCGCAAATGATCGACTGGGTGATCTTTGTGCACTTGATTTTTGGCCCGGGCAGATAGGTAGAACGGGTGTAGATTGGATTCTGCTCATCATATGTATTGAGCCCTTGTTCCGATGTCGTCAGCAAAAGGTTGGCTTCATAATAGGAGGCAACGGTTCCAATGTCTTCCCAATAGCCGCAAAAGACATAAGCCGATGTTTTTCCACTTTTGACGGCAGTGGTGATCAAGTGGTGTCCAAAGTCGTGTCGATGATCTTTTTGAAGAAGATCGACCAGAGCCTCTCTTTTAAAGATATAAATTCCCATAGAGCCGAGATAACAGGGATCTTTATGGGGTTTAATTTTACAATCTTGGAAGAATTTTTCTGGGAGGATAAACTTTCGCAGGATTTCAGGATCTTGCGGCTTTTCCACAAAATCGATCACTTTATGACCCCCATCAATTTTCAATAGACCCATTCGCTTGGCTTCTTTCTCCAACACGGGCAAAGAGGCGATCGTTAGATCGGCCTTTTGTTCCTGGGCAAATGCGATCATCAATTGAAAATTGATGTTATAGAGCTGATCTCCTGACAAAATTAAAAAATAGTCAGCGGGAGATTTTAAAATCGTGGGGAGGTTCTTTCGCACAGCATCGGCAGTCCCGGCAAACCACTGCTTTTCCCCACTCTCGGCAATTTGCGGTGTCAATACGTCGACGGAGCCTGGATTAAACGAGTCGAAATGATAGGAATGGCTGATATGGTGCTGTAATTCCCCTGAAAGATACTGGGCGATCACAAAAATTTGCCGAAAATCAGAATTGATTGAGTTGGAGATAGGGATATCGATCAGCCGATAGCGCCCCCCGTAAGAGATCGCCGGCTTGGAATGATGGATTGTTAGAGGATGAAGGCGAGTGCCTTGTCCCCCCGCTAATATCACCGTAGCGACTTGAATCGGCTGTTTGCGCATATAAGCGCAACATAAAAAGACCCGCTTTATGGATCAAATGGAATCGATGGAAAAGCCCTTAGCGAAGAGATTGGCATTGTAGCTGGAGCGGACGAAGGGGCCGCAATACATATGCTTTACACCGAGGCCAAGTCCATAATTTTCATAGACTTTGAACTGATCGGGAGGGACAAATTCTTTGACGCGCAATTTGGTGCGGCTCGCCTGCAAGTATTGTCCAATGGTAATGATATCGCAGCCGGCTTGAGCAAGATCGCCAATGGTTTCTTTCACTTCCTCGGCTGTTTCGCCCAGGCCTACCATAATGCCCGATTTGACGAAGATCACTTGGCCGGAGGTTTTGGCGTGTCTCAAAATAGAGAGCGTCTGCTCATATTCTGCTTTGTGCCGCACGCGGGGAGACAGCGAACGCACCGTTTCGATGTTGTGATTGAAAATCTCCGGCTGCTCAGCCAAAACGAGATCGAGCGCCTTTAAGTCGCCGGAGAAGTCGGAGGTCAATACTTCAATTGTGACTCCTGTGTTCAGCCGCCTGACTTCGCGGATGATCGCCGCGATGTGCCCAGCTCCCTTATCCGCAAGATCATCCCGCGCGACCATTGTGATGACGACATGCTTTAGCCCCAATTCTTTCACCGATAAAGCGATCCGCTCTGGCTCATCTTCCTCGGGCGCTTTGGGAGCTTTACTAAAATCGATGTCGCAGAAGCCGCAATTTCTCGTGCACTGCTTTCCCAGCGCCAGGAAAGTCGCCGTCTTCTTCCCATAACATTCCAGTCGATTGGGGCATTTTGCCTCTTCACAAACCGTATTGAGCCGATATTTTTCAACAATGGCGCCTGTCTTAAAGATCTCCCCGCCCGCGGGCAGCCTGCGGTGCAGCCAGGAAGGGAAACGGCCGACGCCCTCTTCGGGATTTTGCGGCAGAACATTGAGTTTATTTGTCATCGTTTTATTAACCGGGGCGATAAATGGGTGGCAACAAACAGCTCGAGCGAGGCAAAGCAAAATTGAAGCAAAGCGTTCCGAACGAGCGACGACCATTGCTTGAAAAGCAAGGCGAGCGAGGAGGATCAATTTGGCGAAGCCGCAGCCAGCTGTTTGTCATCTATTTATCGCCTGGTTAATAATTTGGGCGGAAAGTTGATCGGCGTCCCATTTACAATCGCCGCTGCTTCATGCCACGCCTCGGCCACCGTTGGGTGGGCGTGGATCGTCTCTATGACTGACTCTAGCGTGAGTTCATTTTGGATGGCAAGCGCCATTTCTGCGATGAGATTGGAAGCCTCGTGGCCAACTGCAACGGCGCCTAGGATTTGCCCCGTTTTTTGATCGGCAACGACCTGCGCAAACCCTTCCGTTTCCATCGCCGCTTGCGCTTTGCCGAGCGCCTGGAAGGGAAAAGCTCCCGCAACCGCGTTATAGCCCTCTTTTTGCGCCTGTTCCAATGTAAAACCCACCGTCGCAATTTCAGGTGATGTAAACACAACCGCTGGGACAGCTTCATAATGTATTTGCGCCTCTCCCCCCGCTGCATTGATCGCCGCGATGATTCCCTGATGAGACCCCACGTGGGCGAGCATCCATTTCCCCGTCACATCGCCAATGGCAAAAATCCCCTTCACCTCAGTTTCCATCCCCTCATCTGTTGCGATAAAGCCTTTCTCCGTCGTTTTCAAGCCGGCTTTTTCCAGTTTCAGCCCCTCTGTATAGACTTTGCGCCCCACTGAAACCAAGGCGAGATCGGCATCGAGCGTTTTTCCATCGGCCAAGGTGATGTGTACATGATTTTTCTTATTCTCAATGCTCTTCACCATCACGTTGGTTTGGATATCCACCCCGCGCGAGGTAAACACTTTTGTCATGAATTGGGCGATCATAGTCCCTTGCGCAGCGAGAATGGAAGGCAATGCTTCTAAAATAGTCACCTGGACGCCCAGTTCGGCAAAAAGAGAGGCGAATTCGCAGCCAATATAGCCTCCGCCCACAATCGCTAAACTTTTTGGCACATGAGTGAGCTCTAAAATCGAAGTGGAATTTAAGATCCGCTCATGATCGCAGGGAAATGCCTTGATATCGAGAGGAACGGAACCCGTTGCGATGATGATTTTTTCCGCCTGGATGTAGATATTATTCTCTCCAATCACTTTTAAAAGATGGGGCGATTCAAACTCTGCATTGCCTCGATACACTGTGATTTGATTGGATTTTAGAAGTCCTTCAAGTCCGCTTCTCATTTTGGCGACGACTTGATCCTTTCGTTTTTTCATCTGATCATAATGGAAAGAAATAGGCCCTGTCGTAATCCCAAAATCAGCCGCCCGCTTGATGTTGTGGAGGATCGATGCATTGGCGATCAGCGTCTTTGTCGGAATGCATCCCACATTCAAACAGCACCCTCCCATCGCTCCCTTTTCAATGAGCGCCACCGATTTTCCCAGCTGAGCTGCCTTAATCGCCGCCACATAACCGGCGGGCCCCGACCCAATCACAGCCACATCATGCTTTTTTCTTTCCGTCATATCGTCGATTTTACTCGATAACGAAAAAACCTGCTAATAGGAAAAAAGTTTCTGATATATACTGGGGTCAAAGCAGGTCCTGTATGAAGCCGAAGAAACGTCAAAAAATGTGTTATAATTGCGAGGGAGAAATCGACCTCGATGTGATTGTTTGTCCCTATTGCGCTGCCGATCTCCGCGCTGAGAAGCCGGAACAGCAATACGCCGCCTATAACCCCGCCTCTTCGGTCAAAAATTTAAATGCGGCCCACCAGCAGACCATGAAATCCCTCTATCCCCCCGTCTATTCCGCAGAAGAGACAGCAGCGGAGGCAGCCGCCCCGCCCCCAGCTGCCGAAACGGCTCTCCCTATAGAAGAAGAGCCTGCCCAAGATAAAACGATCGTGGGGGCCACTCTTCTCGTCTCCTTAGGCGTCCAATTGCTCCTTCTCGGCCTTTTAATGCTTCTTTTTTCCAGTAAAGGGATGTTCATCCTCAAATGGGATTCCCGCCTCTCGGTATTTTATGTCTTTGCCTCGATCCCTCTTTTAATTTTCGGATACCGCGCTCTCACCAAGCTTTAAAGAGCGGCCCAAAGAAATAGAAGACGAGATAGAGAATGATCGTCGGGAGAAATGCAGCCAAAAAGAGCTTTAGAGGCTGGATTCCCGATTCGAAATGTTTTTTTAGAATGGCATATCCCGCTGGGTTTGGGGCATTCGCAATCACAGTGAGACCGCCGCCGGCAATGACCCCAGTGAACACCGCATACTCATAGATTTCGCCCCAGTTGGGGACGAGAGTAGATAGATAAGAGATCGCCGTATTGTCATTAAAGCCAGTGAGCGCCATGGCCACTCCCATGACAGCGATAGGAGAAAGTCCCGTTAAAATATCGACGACCCACCAACCTTGCAGCCCCCCGTGGATCACTAAGCCCGCAAGGAAGAGCCCGACAAGCAGAGGGCGCGCCATCTGAATCGAAGATTGATGCGCCCGCGTCGCCTGATGAAAGCCGATAAAGAAAAGAAAGCTGGCGATAAAGATAGCTGGATAATGAGAAACCACCACGATCCAAGCCATAAAGAGCATATGAACCAGCGTTACCCACGTGGGAACGGGGCGATCTGGCTTTTGTGTAGCGAGCAAAACTCGATGCGCTTTTCTCCGAATATTTAATTCGCGCAGCTCGTTTCGGAAATAGGTCCAATAAATGGCGTTTGAGATAAAAATCCCTAGCGCGGCTTTCCAGCCAAATGTAGAGAGCATATCGAGCGTTGTCCAATGCCAGCAGTGAGCCAAAACCAATACAGCAGGCGAGGCAAAGTCAGTCAAAACGCCACCCACTGAAATATTGACAAACAGTAAAGCCAGCGTCGCATAGGCGAGTTTGGGACTTGGGTGATATTGGTAAAATTGGCGCGATAGAAGCAGCGCGCATAGAGCCATGGCGCCCGCTTCGGTAATCAGTGAGCCGAGAAGAGGCCCCAATGTAAGCAGCGTAAACCACCAGGCTGAAAGAGTGCCGCCAAATCCTTTGGCCACCCACTTGATCGCATGTTCCGCTGCATGCACAATCGGCCGCGTGGAGGCCATGCCCAAAATGACCACGACAAAGAGCGGTTCAGTATAATCGCGGGTGTTGATGTATTCTAAAGCGACAGTCCAGCCGTAAAACATCACGATCGCAATAAACAGCGGAATGACCCAGAAGGCAAAAATGACCTCCACTTCAGATAAGAAATAGAGAGCGTGTACAATCAAACTTCTGTTTTGTTTCCTGTGGCGCAATTCTAATTTACGGGCCAACTTGTGCACTTGGTAGACGGAAAGAGTGTGAATGATCGCGCAGATAAAGATAATCAGGGCGATTAAGTGGAATGGGGTAAAGGCTAAAGACTCCAATTGCAATACAACGGGATGCTTTAGGCAGTCGAATTTAGCGGGCTGTTTTGCGAGTTCTGCAAGTAGGAAGGCCATATAACTTGATATAGCCCAGAAAAATATTTTTTAAAACTTTATTGCGCGCGTTGCTTACGGCGAAGGTGTTCGCCGTATCTTGTGAGGGTCGTTACTCCGTAATAGAAAGGTGTTTGAGGTGCCAGAAGAATTCGATCGACAATACTCCTGACTCTTTTTTCATATCCAAACACCCGCAAAATGAAATAGAGAATTCGACCACATTTTGATCTCATTTGGTTAATGATCGCATCCGTCACTGCATAAACAGTAGCAAGTCGGTTAGTAGAGGCAAGGTGTTCTATTCCCTCGTCTTTATATAATCGGCTAAAAGGAGCGTTATTAACTTCTGTTATATGGCTCATATTAATCTTCTTTTTATTATATTATAGCATAAATTTGTATTGTTATGCGATAAATACTTTATTTTATTAAGTTGTTGATAATAAAGGGCTTAGTTCTTTTTGATGACTTTGCCGCCGGTGACTTTGCCGATGACGTGGGAGCCGGGGTAGAGGAGGACCTCCCCTTTGCCCGATTCAAAGTGGATGGGGCCGTCTACGAGGGTGTTCTGGCGAAGCTCGAGGACTTGCTTGCCTTTGTAGCCTTGGTCCTTTTGGACGGTGATTCCTTGGAGCTTGGTGTGGGTAAAGGTGGCTTTTTGGGTGAGAAGCGTGATGGGCTGGAGGAAGGTGGAATGGACGGCTTGGAGGGAGCCGAAGATGAAGCTGGCGTTTTGGATGGTGGTGTTGGTGAGGTTGGCCTCGCCAAGGACTTCGAGGGTGCCGATGTGGGCGCCTTGGGAGAGGAGGCTTCCTTCCATGTGGAGGGTGTGGGTGACGGAGGTGCCGTTGAGCTTGAGGAGGCCGTTGCCTTGGATGGAGTCGAGGACGACGGCGCCATATTGGGTGTGGCCAAAGGCTTGGGCTTGTTTAGGGGTTTCTGTTTTCTCCTCGGCGAAGAGCGTGGCGACGAAGCTCAGGGCGAGGAGGGAGAGAATGAGGGTGCGGAATTTCAAGTGAGTTCACCAATTTTTTTGGGTGTTCGCTTGGGGCTGCGCTGCAGTTGGGAGAGGGTTTGCTGCAGTTTCTGCTGCGGCGATTGGGGCATCATCTCAAAGCGGAAGAGGTCTCGAGTGATTTCAAGGCGTAAGTTTTGAGAGAAGGCGTCGAAGAGAGTGAACGATTCGTGTTTAAACTCGAGGAGAGGATCTTTTTGCCCTACGGTGCGCATGTGGACGTCAGAGCGGAGATGATCGATGTGGAGAAGGTGCTCTTGCCAGAGTTTGTCGATTTCGCGGACCATGAGGTTGCGCACGACTTCTTGGAGGACATTTTGCGCTTTTTCCGCGTCGTTGAGATCGGGGCGGAAGGAGGAGAGAAGCTGTCTTTGAAAAAAGAGCTTTTGTTGGAATGTAGTGAGGATCTTTTCTTTGAGTTTCTTCTCGATGTCTTGCGTAGTGAGATAGTCATTTTCGAGATCATTTTCTTCGAAGGTGACTGGGAAGTGAGTGAGGAGTGTGTTGCGGAAGGCTGTGGGATCCCAACCTTTTTCTCCTTTGCGGTTGGCGAGGAAGGGGGCGGCCATCTGGTGCGCGACGGCATCGAGGAGCTCTTCGGCGATTTGGATCGCGTTCTCAGCAAAGAGAAGATCGTTGCGGAATGCATAGACTTCTTTGCGCTGCTTATTCATCACATCGTCATATTCAAGCGTGTGTTTGCGGATGGTGTAATTGCGCTGCTCTACCCGTTTTTGGGCTGTTTCAATCGATTTATTGAGCACTTTCGCAGAGATGGGCTCCCCTTCGGGGGGGCGGAAACGTTGGAGAAGTGCGGTCATGCGGGGGGAAGAGAAAAGGCGCATGAGCGAATCTTCGAAAGAGACAAAGAATTTGGAAGAACCGGGATCGCCGAGGCGGCCTGAGCGGCCTCGCAGCTGGCGGTCGATGCGGCGCGATTGGTGGCGCGTGGTGGCAATGACGTGGAGTCCGCCTACTTCGAGAACGCCTTCTTTGAGTTTAATGTCTGTTCCACGCCCCGCCATATTAGTGGCGAGAGTGATGGCTCCTTTTTTCCCTGCATCGGCGATGATTTCGGCTTCTTTCGCGTGGTTTTTCGCATTGAGAATTGTGTGCTCGAGTTTGTTTTGCTTGAGAATGCGGGAGAGTTTTTCTGAAGTTTCGACAGAATCTGTGCCGATGAGGATGGGGCGCCCTTTTTCATGGAGATTTTTGATCTCTTTTAAGATGGCGTTGTATTTTTCCCTCTCTGTCATGTAGATCTCATCGTCGAAATCTTCCCTTTGGCAATCGCGGTGAGTGGGAATTTCAAGGACCTCGAGTTTATAGATCTCTTTGAATTCATTCGCTTCCGTCATCGCTGTACCGGTCATGCCGGAGAGCTTGTCGTACATGCGGAAATAGTTTTGCAGCGTGATGGTGGCGTATGTTTGCGTTTCCCCTTGGATTGCGACATCTTCTTTTGCCTCGATCGCTTGGTGGAGGCCATCGGAGAAGCGACGCCCTGGCTGCGGACGTCCCGTATTTTCATCGATGATGATGATCTTATTCTCTTGAACGATGTAGTCGATGTCTTTTTCCATGAGAAGATGGGCGCGAAGCATCTGGCGCAGGTTGTGGGCTCTCTCTTTTCTCTTTGAATCTTGCTCGCGCAGAGAAATTTTGGCTTGCATCTTCTCTGGATCAGAGAGGGCTGGATTTTGATCGATGGTGGCATATTCATGGCCGAGGTCAAACATCACAAAATCATCGGCGCCAACGCCCTCTTTGAATTCGCTCCAAGCGCGAATTCCCTTATCGGTGAGCTCAAACTCATTATTTCGCTCATCGACAATCATGTAGAGGGCAGCGAGCGTATCGAATTTCTCTTCTTTATTCTGCTCGCCGTAAAAATAGGTTTCCCACTTGTCGATTTCCGCTCGCATATCGGGATTTTCTTTCACCCGTTTGATGATCTTATTGCGCGGCGTTCCTTTGCTGGAGAGCCAAAGATGTTTAAAGGCTTCGTTTTTCTTTTCTTCTTCCTCTTTGGTCAGTTTGCGAGGAGCCGCTTCCTCTTCGAAAAGACCGAGAGAATCGAGCGTGCGGCGCGCTTCGGTGGCCAGGCGATTGCACGAATCGCGCTGGATCCGGACAATGTGAGCCACGCCCTCTTTTAATTCGTCGTACATTTGGCGGCTTTCAGGAACGGGGCCTGAAATGATGAGCGGCGTGCGCGCTTCGTCGATGAGGATCGAGTCGATTTCATCGACCATCGCAAAGTAATGGCCTCGCTGCACCTGTTCATTTTTGTGCATCGCCATTGAATTGTCGCGGAGATAATCAAAGCCAAATTCAGAGGCCGTCCCATAGACGATATCGGCGGCGTAGGTCTCTTTGCGCTTGTGAGGAGGCACATCATTTGTGAGGTAGGTGACGGTGAGGCCGAGGCGGCGGAAAATGGAGCCAATCCATTCGCAGTCGCGCTTGGCGAGATAGTCATTGACCGTGACGAGGTGGACAGGTTTGCCCGTGACTGCGTGAAGATAGAGCGGCATAGAGGCGGTCAGCGTTTTTCCCTCCCCCGTTTGCATCTCGGCAATCGAGCCTTGGAACATCGCAATTGCGCCCAAAATTTGGACATCATAGGGAATCATGTCCCATTTTTGGTCATATCCAGAGACATGCACGTCCGTGCCGCAAAGCCTGCGGCAAACGTTTTTTACCGCTCCAAAAGCTTCCGGAATGAGAGATTCCAGAGGCTCCCCTTTTGCTAATCTTTCTTTGAATTCAATCGTCTTATGACGGAGTTCTTCATCAGAAAATTTTTGAAATTTCTCTTCCCAAGCATTGACTTGGGGGACGAGTTTCCAATATTTCTTTAGCAAACGGGACTGATGCGTTCCAAAAAGTGATTTCAATAGACCAAACATAGAGACCCTATCAACTTTGACAAAATTTTAATAGGGAATGGCATTTCTTACAAGGTATAAATTTTAATGTAAAATTTTGAATTATACAAATAAATTTTGGTTTAATTTGATAATAAAGTGGGTGGTGTTATGATTCTGTACTTATGATCGAAAATGAACGCTTTCATCTGCGGACCGTCAAAGAGGGCGATTTAATTGAACTCTATCAAGTTCTCGATTCCATTCGCCACAAGGGGGAATATCTTCCCAGCAATCTTTTATCAGAACATCAATTTCGTAAGGATTTCCATGAAACTGGTTTTTGGGGAGAGGAAAAAGGAACGCTATTGATTATTTTGCCGGAAGGGCGTTTGGTGGGAGCTCTTTGGTATGAAAAACAGAAGCTTTTCGATTGCCTTGATTTGCGCTGTTACATCTTTCAAAGAGAGGATCGCGGGCAGGGACTCATGGCTGCGGCGCTTCCCTTATTTTGCAGTTATCTCTTTGCTACACAGAAAGTTGAGAGGCTGCAATTCTCTGTTCCAGACTATTGTAAAGCCGCTTTACATTTGGCCAAAAAGGCTGGATTTCAGTTTGAAGGGATTGCCCGATCCTCTTTTTTTCATAGAGGAAGATTCCTCGACCTTTGCATTTATTCCTTGCTCCGCACAGAATGTAAAGGAATAGAAAAAATTTATGAATGAAGTGATCTACATAGATCGGAGAGGGGGCCAAAGATGTACGGAGAAGATCTTTGGCCATCAGGCTCTTTCTTTTCTTTACGGGGGCTCTCTTTTTTCTAGAATTATGCTTCCTCTCATTGCCCGATTTCCCTACGCGTCTCAATTGTATGGCTACCTGCAAAGACAAGAAAAGAGCGCAAAAGAGATCAGACCCTTTATTGAAACGTATGGAATTGATGAGAGTGAATTTCTAGAATCCAATTTCAAATCATTCAATGATTTCTTCATCCGCAAGCTAAAGTCTGAATGTCGTCCCATCGTAAAGAACCGCCTCGCAATGCCCGCCGATGGGCGTTATCTAATCTATCCCCAATTCGATCGTTTCTCGATTAAGGGGCAGCCATTTTCCCTGAAAGAGTTTCTGCAAAATTCGGCGCTTGCGAATCGCTACGCGGAAGGATCGATGGCAATTGCTCGCCTTTGTCCTAGCGATTATCACCGCTTCCATTTTCCTTGCGATGGCATTCCCAGCGAGGCGAATCTTATCAATGGACTTCTTTATTCGGTCAATCCCATTGCGCTGCAGAAGAGAATTTCGATCTTTTGGGAAAACAAGCGGATGATTACGGAGATCGATAGCGAGGAATATGGAACGATTCTCTACATAGAAATCGGAGCGACGTCAGTTGGAAGCATTCATCAGACGTACACTCCCGATCGCGCTGTGCAAAAAGGGGAAGAAAAAGGATATTTCGAATTTGGCGCCTCTTGCATTGTTCTTCTCTTTGAAAAAAACAGAGTGCAATTCGATGCCGATCTCATTGAAAATACCAAAAACGGGTTTGAAACCCGCGCCAACTTCGGCGAATCGCTCGGAATTTCTTGCTAGAAATTAGATACTTCTTGAGAATGCCTCTCTTTCTCTTTAACCCAATGAGGTAATTATGAAAACGAAACTAATTTTTTTAATGATAACAGTTTTTGCAACTGTTTATGGAAATGAGAATTGGCGGCAGCAGGCCAATGCAGCGCAGTATGGAGAATCCGATTATGCGAATGCAGTGCGCCTCGAAAGGGGCATCACACTGGAAAAGGCCATTCAAATTGCCGAGAGCGATCCAGAAATCGCCTACTTTTTTATCACTACGGGTTATACCATGGTTCTTACAGTTCCCTCTCAGTATGTAGGAAATGATCCTCTCAAGATGATTACACAAACCCATTTTATCTATGATAATGGGACGCCTTCTTATGGACACTGCCGGATTTTCCATCATGGCGATACCGTTTTCTTCAAAGACATTAAAGGCATGTGGCTTGGTGGCGCACCTGGCTTAGCCGACACGTGGATAAGAAACTAATTTTCGCAGCCCTATTTGTTTTTGCTCCGTAAAAAGAAGTTACAAATAGGGCTTGCGATTAGACTGAGCCAGAGGCTAATTGTGAAAGATTGCACTGGACGGGAAAGCTGTTTTGGCCAGAAGAAGTAGAAGAGATAGACGCCAGCGACCGCAAGAAGAGCGCGGAAAAGTCCGATGAGAATGGTTTTTGGCGGCGGAAGGTAGAGTTTGTAATGGAAAGAAAGGCAAATCCCTAAGCCCATCGCCATGGCTCCTGCCATTTCAGAGACTCCTCGATGGGTGATGGCGAGGTAAAGAAGGGGAAGCGATTGGCTGATGATAAAAGCAAAGATAAGCCCTTTCTTTTTCAGGAAGGCTTCAATCGGTTCAATGAAGCGGATGAAAAGAAAAAGCAGAATCGCAGCAAAAAACCACCCGCCGAGAACATCGCCAGGGAAATGAACGCCCAGATAGATCCGCGAAAAGCTGATTAGGAAGATGTAGGTGAGGCCGATGATTGTTGTGAGACGGCTTTTTCCGTAGTAGATCAGAAGACCGCCTAGAAGAAAGGACATCTGCGCTCCCCCGCTGGGAAAGCTGTAGCTTTGAAAGTCAAAGAGGCCGAGTCCTGGGACAAGATGGCTTGGGCGGGGCCATTCAAAGTAGTTTTTCACTATGTGGATGACGTTGTTGCTGATTAAGGAGAGATAAGCGAGACGAATCCCCCATCGATAGGAAAAGCCGATCCACACGAGAGGAATGAGGATAAAGTAGAAATAGCTCGTGTCGAAATAGTTCAGAAAGCGGAAGAAGGGATCGAGAAGGGGTCCTCTCATTTGAGAGACCCAAATCACAAAATTCAGTTGTTCTTCAAGAAATGGCATATGGGACACTCTTTGGCTTTATGCCCGCGGGCGGGGCAATATTTTCGAGCAAAATAGATGATTTGTAAATGGCGCTTGATCCAATCCTTTTTAGGAAAGAGGCGCTTTAGGTCTCGTTCGGTTTGAACAACGGTTTTACCAGAGCTAAGGCCCCAGCGGTGGGCGCAGCGATGGATATGCGTGTCGACGGGGAATGCAGGCTGATGAAAGGCTTGCGCCATGACGACCGAGGCGGTTTTATGCCCAACTCCAGGCAATTCTTCTAATTCTTCGAGTGTTTTCGGCACTTTTCCGCTGTGGTGTTCCAAGAGATCTTGAGAAAGCTTCCAAATGGCGCGAGATTTGGTAGGCGCAAGGCCGCAGGGGCGGATGATCGCTTCGATTTCTTTTACATCGAGCTGCACCATTTTTTGGGGAGTGTTCGCTTTTGCAAATAATTTAGGAGTCACTTGATTCACCCGCACATCGGTGCATTGCGCAGAAAGAAGAACTGCGATGAGAAGTGTGTAGGGATCGGAATGTTCCAGCGGGATTTCTGGATGGGGGAACAATTCATCAAGAATGTTTCCGATTTTTTCTGTTTTTTTCATTTTCCCAGACAAAATTTTGAGAAGATGGCAGTGAGGATATCTTCTGTGACATTCGTCCCGATGATTTTGCCTAGCTCATGGAGGCAATTGCGCATGTCAGAGGCGACAAACTCAGCCGAAATCCCCTCTCTTAAACCTTTGATGACAGCTTGGCATGAAAGGATCGCCTGCGTCAAGGCTTCATGATGGCGCAGACGGGTGATCACTACTTCTTCTTTCGATGGAGGGCCATGTTTCCAGATGAGTTTTTCAATTGTTTCGCGCAAGGTGTCAAAGCCGATTTTCTCTTTCACCGAGATTTGGATGGAAGGGATGTTGAGAGTCGGTTTTGCGAGATCAATTTTATTCCAGATGACGATGGTTTTTTCTTTGGGCGTTGTGTTTAGAAGCTCGTGATCTTTTGGCTGCAGAGGCCTGCTTGCATCGAGGAGGAGGAGAATGAGATCGGCTTCCTGCATCGCTTTTTGGGAGCGGCGGATTCCCTCTTGTTCCACAATTTCCTGCGTGTCGCGAATGCCGGCGGTGTCGATCAGGCGAAAATGAAGGCCGCCCAGGCGTAAATCTTCTTCGAGAAGATCGCGCGTGGTTCCAGCGATTTCTGTGACAATCGCCCGCTCTTTCCCAAGCAGCGCATTCATGAGAGAGGATTTTCCCACATTGGGGGAGCCGAGAAGGCAAAGGGAAAGCCCCTCATGAAGCGCTTTGCCATCGTGGAAAGTACGTTGGAGTTTAATCATCCGCTCGCAAATAGCATGCAGAGTTTGAGCGATTTCTTCCATTGTGGCAAATTCAAGTCCCTCTTCAGGGAAATCAACCCAGGCTTCGAGAATCGCCGCCGTCTCGGTTAGCTCTTTTTGATAGTGAGAGATGGTTTCAGAGAGGGCGCCCTGCAATTGTCGCTCAGCCGATTCAAGGGCGAGTTCGCTTTTGGCTGCGATCAATTGCTGCACCGCCTCTGCCTGCGCTAGATCGAGCTTGCCATTCATATAGGCTTGGAAGGAAAACTCCCCCGGCTTGGCTGGCTGGGCCCCCGCTTCAAAAATTCGCTGGAGGACGCGTCGCGTGACAAGGCTCCCCCCGTGACAAGAAATTTCTACTGTATCTTCGCCGGTGTAGGAATGGGGGTTCTTCATAACCAGCAACAGGACGCTATCGAGGACTTTCCCCTCTTGGCTTAAAATATTTCCATAATGGGCGGTGTGGCTTTTGTACGTTTGAACGGGGCCTGAAAAAAGGGCTCCCGCGATCTCAAAGGCTTTGGGACCCGAGATCCGGATGACAGCGATGGCCCCTTCCCCAGGCGGGGTGGTGATGGCTGCAATGGTATTTCCTGTTTGATAGAGCGAAGACATGGAGAGAAGCATAGCATGAACGGAAAAAAGTTCTTCTATTAAAAAATTCTTTATCATATCTTAAATGCCTTAATCAGGAGGAAAAATGGTTCCCGTACAAAATGGTCAACGAGGAGAAGGAGCCGCCGCTCCAGTTGCTCCCCCACCCCCGGGCGGATTTCTCAATATGATCGGCAGGTGTTGCAAGATTACTTGTAGAGCGCTGAGTTCTCGAAAAACCATTTCCCATGCCCTTTCTGGGATTGGAGGCGTCACTACAGGAATCGTCTGCGTCTCTCTCAGTACTACGTTTAAATCTAGCGCGGCCTCCTATGCGATCATCCCGGTAGGCTCTGCGCTTTGGTTTGCTTTCGCAACTTGGAGATATTGGGAGGGAAAAATGATCTATTGCGGCCGCAATATCTGCCACATCCGAAAATTTCTCACCACTGTTTCCACCCTTGGCTACGCAGGAGGGATGATTGGAGTAGGCATAGGGATTGGGACTAAATATGCGGATGAACTTGGCTGTCCCCGCTCCTAAATTTTTTGGAGGGCCGCGGTGATGAGGCGGCCGAGGTCTTTTTCCTCTTTCTTTTCTTCCATGGCGGCCTGGACGGCTCTCTGCGCATCGAGGGGGCTGTAGCCGAGGTTGAGGAGCGCATGCATCGCATCGCCGATGAGCGTGTCGGCGCTGGAGAGTGTAATGGCCTTGCCTTTGAGAGGTCCTTTTTTAAACTTATCGCGCATTTCAATGACGAGTCGTTCGGCTGTTTTCTTGCCGATGCCGGGGATTTTGCTGAGGAGGCGGACATCGGAGGCGGCAATCGCGCGCTGAAAGGAGGCAATATCCATGTGGCCGATGATCGCAAGGGCTGTTTTGGGGCCGATGCCAGAGAGAGTGATGAGGGTTTCAAAGAGATCTCGCTCTTCTTTGACGAGGAAGGCGTAGAGAGTGTTTGAATCTTCGCGAACCACTTGGGAGAGGTAGAGTTTCAGCGTTTTTTCACAAGCGGGAAGCTGTGTGTAGGTGCTGAGGGGAATGGCGAGGCGATAGCCAATGCCGCCAGTTTCGACAACTGCTTTCAGTGGATCTTTATCTTTTAAAATGCCTTGAATTGAATCAAACATGGGAACTCCTCAATTGATGGGCGCAGCAGATGGCGAGCGCAAGCGCATCGGCGGCGTCTTCCGGTTCAGGAAGCTGGGGCAGGCATAAAAGAGCCTGGATCATTTTTTGCACTTGCATTTTGCTCGCTCCGCCGTAGCCTACGACGGCGAGTTTTGCCTTTTTCGGCGCATATTCATAAAGGGGAATGGAATTTTTTGCAGCGGCGAGAAACACCATTCCCTTGGCCATGCCTAATTTAATGGCGCTTTGCGCATTTTTCAACACAAATTGCGATTCAACTGCAATGGCTACCGGTTGGTGGCGGGCAATGAGCTGTTCAATTCCCTCGTAAATGATTTTGTAGCGATCGGCAAGAGGGAGATTGGGAGGGGGGCGGATGCACCCAAAATCCAGCGGACGGCTGTCGATGTCTATGAGACCATAACCGGTAATGCGCGTCCCTGGATCAATTCCGAGAATGATTTGTCTCATTTACTTACGGTATCAGATGAGGTATATTTGTTTCAAAAAGCGATTGGAATATGGATCAAGCAAAAAATATACTTGTACGGATGCCAAATTGGATTGGCGATCTTGTCATGGCAACGCCCGTATTGACCGATTTGAGAAAGGCATTTCCCAAGGCATCGATCACAGCGATGTGCCGCACGCCTCAGTGCGAGCTGTTGAAGGAAGATGAGGCGATTGATGAACTCTTTTGTTTCACGAGACCCCCGAATGATTTTCTTAGAAGGGAGGAGAGGCGCAATATCATTGCCAAGATCGAGGCGGGGAAATACGACGTGGGGATTTTGCTGACGAATTCCTTTTCATCGGCCTGGCGGTTTTGGCAGGGAAAAGTTAAACGGCGCATTGGGTTTGCCTGCGATTGGAGAAGTTTTTTTCTAACAGATGCAGTGAAAGTGCCAAAAGAGATCGATGAACAGCATATAGTGATTACGTATAAACAGCTTTTGGCGCCGCTGGGTATAGATATTTCTGATACAAAGCCGCGACTGTATGTGACGCCGAAAGAAGTGGAAGAATCGAAAGAACTTTTGTACCAGCGCGGCTATGTGAGAGGAAAGAAGTTAGTTGGGATCAATCCAGGGGCCGCTTATGGCAGCTCGAAATGTTGGCCGCCCGAACGTTTTAGAGAATTGGCGATTAAATTGGCGAGAGAAGTTTCCGTTGTGTTTTTCGGAGATAGTACGACGACTGTGTTGGTAAAGGAGATTTGCCGCGGCTTGCCCGAACAGGTGATGGATTTAGCAGGTGTGACGAGCTTGCGAGAACTGGCTTGTTTGATTAAAGATTGCGATGTGTTGGTGACGAATGATAGCGGGCCGATGCATATTGGAGCGGCATTTGGCACGCCGCTAGTGGCTTTATTTGGATCGACTGATGAGAAGGTGACAGGACCTTACGGGCAAGAGGAGGCGGTGATCCATAAACATGTGAGTTGCTCCCCTTGTTTTAAGCGGACGTGTCCCATTGATTTTCGCTGCATGAAACAAATTAGCGTGGATGAGGTGGCGGCGAAAGTTTTGCATCTTTTGAAAAGAGGCGCTCGTGTTTAGGACCTTTGCGCGGTTGTTTTTGCCCAATCCATTTGACTGGATGTTAAAGCGAACGGCTAAGAAGGGAGGGCGAAGAATTTTACTTGGTTGGAACCGAGGTTTGGGAGACATTGCGCTTGGATTATATGCGATGGTGCAGCGAATCCGTGAAACGATTCCAGATGCCGAAGTTACCTTTTTGATTCGGGAGAATTTACAGGAAGGTTTTTCGATGTTGGAAGGGGTAAAAAAGATTGCCGCTCCCAATTGGAAACGAGGCGAAAAATGCAATGTAAAGCGCGCTTTACATTTGCTGGGAATCGATTCCGGAGCATTCGATCTCATAGTAGAAAACCCGAGCCCTACCGATTGGGTGAGGTGGCAAAGGGGTAGGGTGGTTCCTAAGCTGAAGTGGGATCCGAAACATGAGGATCTTTGGAAGAAATTTGCCATCCCGCCGGGGACTTGTATTGGTGTACAGGTGGCTGCAGAGACAAATTATGGGCTTTGGCGCAATTGGCCGCTTGAAAGATGGAAAGAGCTATTCGATCGATTGGAAAAAATAGCGGGTGTGAAGGTGATTTTATTTGGCTTTGGAGATGAGCCGCAGTTTTCTAGCGGAATCGATCTAAGAGGAAAGACAACTCTTTTTGAACTTCTTTCGATCATTAAGAATCGATGCCAATTTCTGATTCTTCCCGATTCGGGTATTTTATCGATGGTTTATTATCTCGATGAGAGTTTTCCTATTCATCTCATCTCTTTATGGGCCGATCCAGATCATGGGATTTTAAAGCAGGGAGTTCCTTCTCCCAATCCCCAATTGGTTCATACTCCTTTGATCGGGAAAGGAAGGGATCTTTCTGGAGTGTCGGTGGATGTTGTGATGGAGCAGATTTTCCCAAGAAGACCTTTGAAGAAGTGTGCGAGGGCTGAAGAGATAGAAAAAAGAGAAATTGGAAATGTAGGGGCCATTATTTTAGCGGGCGGACAGGGAACTCGTCTGGGAATTTCTTATCCAAAAGGACTTTTTCGTGTGCAAGGGAAAGCTCTTTTTCAATGGATATGTGAGAAGGTTCCAAGGAAGGATTTGCCGATTGCAGTGATGACATCGCCATTGAATCACGAAGAGACGGTCTCTTTTTTTGAACGGCACCAATTCTTTGGACTCGATCTTCACTTCTTTCAGCAGGAGATGAGTCCTCTTTTGGATGAAAAAAGGCGCGAAGTGGGGCAGGGGCCCAATGGAAATGGGAGTGTTTTTCGCTCGTTTGTCCAATCGGGACTTGTAAAGCGATTTGCGGAGAAGGGGGTCGATTTGGTGACGGTGGTTCCGGTCGATAACCCACTGGCACATCCTTTTGATCCAGTGCTTATCGCCTTTGCTCGAGAAAAAGAGGCAGATATTGTGATCAAATGCATTGAAAGGAAAGAAAACTCAATGGGAGTTCTCGCGGAGCGGCGGGGCAAAATCGAAGTGGTGGAATATACAGAAGTGGATCCGCAGCAGTTAGGGGAATATCGCTTGGCAAATACAGGACAGCTTGCGATTCGCCTTTCTTTTTTTGAAAAGATGGCAAATGTTGCATTGCCGATCCATTGGGTGCAAAAGAGGATGCAGATCGGCGCTCAAATGCGTTCGATTTGGAAGGGAGAGCAGTTTATTTTCGATGCCTTTCCCTATGCGGAGCGGGTGGAAGCGATTTGCGCCTCTAGAGAAACTTGCTATGCGCCGCTGAAAAATAAAGAGAGTTTAGAAGCAGTACAAAAGGCACTTGCAGTATGAAAATTGGATATTTGGGATCGGGAACGTGGGGCGTAGCTCTGGCTTCAATTCTCGCTGGCAATGGACATGAAGTGATTGCATGGACGCGCGATCCGGAGCTCGCAAAACATCTGGAAGAAAAGCGGACCCATCCGAAACTGGCCAATTTCAGCATTCCCCGCTCGATTCGATTTACAAATGTACTTGCTGAGGCAGCGCAGGGAGCGGATCTCTTAGTGGAAAGCGTTACTTCTTCGGGGATTCGCCCTGTATTTCAAGAAATTGGGACCATCGATGTTCCGGTGATTTTGACTTCCAAGGGAATCGAGCAAGGGACTGGATTGCTTTTACCTGAAGTGGTCTCTGAAATCATCGGAGTGAAGGAAAGTCCCTTGGTGGGGTGCCTCAGCGGCCCGAGCCATGCGGAAGAGGTGGTTCTCAATTTACCTACTTCGGTCGTTTGCTCCGCTTATGAAAACGGGATCATGAAATTGATCCACGAGCTTTTCACTACGCCGACCTTTCGGATTTATCCCAATGCCGATATCCGCGGAGTTTGCTTTGGGGGCGCGATGAAAAACATCATTGCGATTGCATGCGGCATTTCCGATGGGTTGGGTTACGGCGATAATGCGAAGGCGGCTTTGATGACGCGTGGGCTTCATGAAATCAAAAAATTGTGCGTTGTGAAAGAGTGTAAACCAGAGACGTTGAACGGCCTTTCGGGGATGGGAGATCTCTGCGTCACTTGCATGTCGCGCCACAGCCGCAATTATCGATTTGGAAAACTCATTGCCGAAGGGTTTTCACCCGAAGGTGCACGTCAGAAAATCGGCATGGCAGTCGAGGGAATCTACACCTGCGTTTCCGCTCGCGAATTGGGACTTAAAGCGAATATTCCCATTCCAATCACTGAGGCGACCTATGGAGTGATCTTCAACGCCGCCGATCCAAGAGAAGCCGTCAAAGCGCTTCTAACAAGGACCATCAAGGAAGAACATCTGTAGTATCAGGCCTATAGTCGTAGACGTAATGAGAATATCAGCGCAGAGGGGAAGGGCAGAGATAGAAAGTTCGCAGAGAGAAAGTTGGCGGACTTCGTCCGGAGGAAGAAAGGGCGCCCCTCTCTAACTCCGGGCAGGGTCCCGGCTTTTTTTTCCTCTGCGTTCTTTCTATCTCTGCCCCCTACCTCTGCGCTGATATTCGTATTATGTTTCAGGATATGAGCCTGATGTTTAGTAGCGTAATTTGTTGATCTTTGTTATGCACAATATAAAAAGGTCGTGCATGTCGATTGAAGGTTTGAAAATTGTGACTGCCCAGGAAATGGCTCGAATTGAAAAACGGGCTGTGGGACGGGGGGGGGATGAAGAGCGCTTCATGGATGAGGCAGGCCGCAAGGTGGCGCTGGCGGCGATGGAATATGTGGAAAAGCATGGATTGGTTAGGCGGATCGCCTTGCTGGTGGGGAAGGGCAATAATGGGGGAGATGCGTGGGCAGCTGGGATCTATTTGCTAGATGAAGGATTTCAGGTGCGGGCGGTGCCATTATACAAAATGGAAGAAGGCAGCGCATTGAATCGGAAATTTGGAGAACGGTTTAAGAAAAAAAAGGGACGGATTGAACCGAAGGAAATCCACTTTGAAGAAGATGGGTTGATTTTAGATGGCCTTTTGGGGACCGGTTTTAAAGGGAATGTCGAACCGGCGATGGGAGCTGTCATTCAGCGGGCTGTCGATTCAGGCAAGCCCATTTTAGCGATCGATATTCCCTCCGGATTGAATGGGACGACTGGCGAGGCTGGGAATTATGTGATTGTCGCGCAAGAGACGATTACATTGGGATTGCCAAAGATAGGTTTTTTTCTCAGACAGGGATGGAATTGCGTTGGCCAGTTGAGAGTGGAGAACTTTGGGCTGCTGCAAGAAGATTTTGAAGAAGCCAATGCGGTGGCTTATTTGCCGAATTGGAAACATTTAAGGCTGCCGCAGATTGTGAGAACGAGGCATAAATATCAATCGGGTTTTGTAGTGGGTTTTGCCGGATCCACTGAATTTTCGGGAGCTGCAAAGATGGCGAGCCGGGCTGCTTTAAGAGCGGGTGCAGGCATTGTCCGTTTATTCTATCCAGAAAAGATTGGCCCCGCCTTTGATGAGTTGATTTGTGGTGAATGGAATGTGAAAGAGTGGAAAGAGGCTATGGCGCGCGCGCAATCTCTTTTCATTGGACCGGGATTGGGGAAATCAAAAGAGACGCATCGTTGGTTGCAGACCTATATGAAAGGAATTAAACAGCCCTGCGTTGTCGATGCAGATGCACTATTGCCCGATCTTCAGTATCCCGCGCTATCTATTTTGACTCCTCATCGAGGAGAAGCGCTGCGCATTCTGGGTTTGAAACAGGTGCCCGAAGAAGAGGAAGACTTGTTTTCTAAAGTGATGCGTTTCTGCGAACGGAAACAAACGGTGGTTGTCTTGAAAGGGGCGCCTACGTTTATTTTTGCACCTGGAAAAGCTCCGATTGTGATCACTCATGGAGATCCGGGGATGGCCACTGCAGGGACTGGAGATGTGCTAACGGGCATCTTGGCGGCTTTATTGGCTCAAGGGATGTTTTGTTATGAAGCGGCGATTCTGGGGACGATTTTACATGGAATTGCGGGCGAAGAAGCGGCAAAAGAAAAAACTTCCTACTGCGTGATTGCCAGCGATCTTATCGAGTGCCTGCCAAAAGCCTTTCAGATTGTGATGAAGTGGCGTGATAGTGCTTGAACCATTTGGCGAAGCGGATAATCCCCTCTTCAATGGAAATTGAGGGGTAGAAATGGAGCAGCTTTTGGCTTTTTTCAATATCGGCAAAGGTTTCAATGACCTCCCCCGGCTGCATCGGGAGCAATTCTTGAATGGCTTTTTTTTCCAAAGATTTCTCTAACAGCTGAATGAGGTAGAGTAGTTCGATGGGGCGATTATTTCCCAAATTGAAGATTTCGCAGGGAGCGCCGAGATCGATCGCCGCGGCCGTTCCTCGAACAATATCGTCGATGTAGGTGAAATCGCGTCGCATTTGGCCGCAATTAAAGACTTGAATGGGCTGACCATCGCAAATTTGCCGAGCAAATCGATAGTAGGCCATGTCGGGGCGACCCCAAGGTCCATAGGCGGTGAAGTAGCGAAGAGCCGTCACTGACAGGCCATAGAGGTGGTGATAGGCGTGGGCCATTACTTCATTGGCTTTTTTCGTCGCGCCATAGAGGTTGGCAGGTTGATCGGTTTTGTCATCAATGCTGAAAGGAATTTTACGATTGAGGCCATAGACGGAAGAAGAAGAGGCATAGATCAATTTTATGCCGGGGAAAAGGCGGCAAGCTTCGAGGATGGAGACAAAGCCTTGGAGGTTGGAGGCCACGTAGTCATCGGGAGCTGTGAGAGAATGGCGCACCCCCGCTTGGGCGGCGAGATGAACGACGTGAGTGATGTTATGGTGGTGGATGAGCTGTGTGAGGCGTTCTTTTTCGCGGATATCGGCTTGAAGAATCTCGATGCTTTGTTTTTGGAGGATTTCAGCCCGGTCTTTCTTGAGTTGGGGGTTGTAGTAGGGGTTGAAATTGTCGAGGCCAATGATGAAATCGCCTCGTTTCTGCAAATAGTCCGATAAGTGAAAGCCAATGAATCCTGCGGCGCCAGTGATGAGAATTCTTTTCATTTTATAAAAACTTATGCTATACAACATCTTCTATTCTAGTTGCGTGAATCGTTATTTTGCATGGGTTTTTTTCGTATGAAAGTTTTCCTTTTGATTCTCGGAGTCCTTGGGCTCACCAGCTGCAGCGGCCCCTACATGGGCAAAGATTTATTTGGAGCCGATGAATTTGTGCTCGATTCATACAAGATCCGGGAGGGGAAATTTTCAATTCTGGAGCTGGAAGGGTGTTGCTGTGAGGAGCTGGATGAAGAATATCTGGAGGAATATCAGGATAGAATCCATGAAGATGATGTCTTGCAGATAGCTCTTTACCATCCGAAACGGATCGATGTGATAGAGGCGGTTCGGGGGATTGGCGCTACGATCGGATATCAGGTGGTGAATGGGAGAATCAATTTGCCTGATTTGCAGTGTGTGGAAGTAGCGGGACTCACTTTGGAAGAGGCGCGGCAAAAGATCCAGGCCCACTATCAGAATCAGATTGAGGATATGGAAGTTTTCTTGACTTACAAAGACCGAATTGTAAGGAAAGTGGAGTTAGCGGGGCTGGTATCCATTTCGAGCGTTCCGGTCGATGGGAAAATTCGCCTTTTCGATGTCCTTTCCAAAGCTCGTGTGCCTACGGATGCGAATCTTTTCAAAAGTTATGTCGTGAGAGAGGATAGGATGCTCCCTGTCGATCTCAACAAGTTGTTGAAAGAAGGAGATATGCAGCAAAATATTGTGATGCGCGGGAATGATAAGGTTTACATTGCAGAACCCCATGCAGCCACTTTGATGGTGATGGGAGAGGTAGGGCGTGAACGAACGCTCAATTTACTTTCTGGTTCCATGCCGCTGCGCCAAGCCCTTGCTGAATCGGGCGGAATTCCTTATACCGGCGATAAATCGTATATCCAGGTCATCCGCGGCAATATTTGCAATCCGAAGATTTATACATTGAATTGGGAACATGTCATTCATTTGCCCAATGATAGCCTTCTTTTAATGCCGGGCGATATTGTCTATGTGGCCGCTAAGCCGATTACCGAATGGAACCG
>DATIHQ010000120.1:0-14563 GCA_035480535.1 Chlamydiales bacterium | reverse complement strand
CCGAGCCGTTTCAACCGCTCGATTGAGATTGGAGGAATAGATGGCTGCAAGGGCTCGGCCACTTTTTTGGATTTCGGAAAGGGTCCTTGCGCACTCCTCAGCTTGAGACTTCCCTTTTTCAGTGAGAGATTCATTGGTTCCGCTTCCCGTATATAGATAGTGGGAAGGATCATTGCCAGGAACTTCCCCGTGGCGCACATAGAGAAAGTGAGTCTCAGCTTGCGCTGCCCCAAAACAAAGGAGTGCAGGAATGAGAAATTTCATGATTTTTCTTTGATGTAAAGGACGTGGAGGCGCAAGGGGTGACCTGGAGGGAGAAGGGGATGCTCGAAGTTGTCGGCGGGATTGTGGTGCATGCCGAGGCGTTCCATGACTTTGCGGGAGCGGAGATTGGCGGGGACGGTGAAGGCGACAACTTTGGGGAGGGAGAGGTGGGTGAAGCCAAAGTCGAGGGAGGCTTGGGCGCCTTCGGTGGCGTAGCCGTGGCCCCAATGGGCGGGAGAGAGGCCCCAGCCAATTTCATGGGCGGGGGTGAAGTGAGCTTGGAAGGGGACTTTTTGGATGCCGATGTAGCCGATGAATTGGTGTGTGTCGAGAAGTTCAACGGCCCAGAGTCCGTAGCCTGTTTCGGTAATTCCCTTTTGAAACTTAGCGGCGCGGGCATCGCTCTCAGCGCGGGTGAGGGGAGAGGGGAAAAATTCTGTCACTTTGGGATTTGCGGATATTTGGGCAAACGGGGCGAGGTCTTCTTCTTTCCAGGGACGGAGGAGGAGGCGCTCTGTTTTAAGCATGAAGGAACTTCCAGCAGCGGTGGATTTTGCGGTTATGGAAATCGAGGGGGATCGTCTTCTCGGAAATTTCTGTGATGGAATAGGAGGGAAATTGAGTGGGGTCGAAATCGAATTTTCTCGAATTGGTGCTAAAGAAGAGGGCGCCATTGGGAGCGAGGAGGCGGAGGGCGCTGGCGAGGAGGGGGATGTAATCGATCTGGATGTCGAACATTTGGTCCATTTTTTTGGAACGGGAGATGGTTGGGGGATCGACGATGATGAGATCATAGAGGGAAGTTTCTTTTTCGAGGAACTTGAGGCAGTCGGCGCGGACGATGAGGTTGTTTTGAAGGGGAAGAGAATTGAGGAGAAAATTGTCTTTGCCCCAGGCTGTGTAGGTGTTGGACATGTCGACGCTTTTCGTAAAGGCGGCGCCGGCAGCTGCGGCGTGGATGCTGAAGGAACAAGTATAGGCGAAAAGATTGAGGAGCCGTTTCCCTTTGGCGAGAGATGCGACGAGCCTGCGCGTTTCGCGGTGATCGAGGAAAAGGCCAGTGTCGAGATAGTCGGTGAGATTGATTTTGAATTGGACGCCATATTCTAGGACGGTGAAAAACTCTTTCGATTCGCTGGCTTTCTCATATTGCTCTGTCTTTTCCCGTTTAATTCGAGTGCGCGAGTAGATGGAATCGGGGGCGGCGGCGAAGAGGGAGCAGATGGCGTGAACGGCCTCGTCGTAGAGATCTTGGCGCGGTTCTTCTTCTTCGCGAGAAAGGAAGAAGTGGAGGCAGTAGCGCCCATTGTAGTAGTCGATGGCGAGGGGATATTCGCGGATTTCCCGGTCGTAGATCCGAAAGCAGTTGGTTTGGGTTCGCTTGGCCCATTTCCGGACATGCCGATATTTGTTTCGAATGCAGTTCTTCAAGGGCGAGCTTTTATCTTCGCCGTCAGCAATAGAGGGAAGTTCATTCATCTGAGCTTGCCTGACCAGCCGAGTTTGGTGCGAAGCGTGGAGAAATATTCATGGCGATGGAGATTGACGAGCTTGAACTTGCGGGTCGATTGCTTGACGGTGAGCGTTTCGGTGGATTTGAGGGAGAGGGCGTTGAGGCCGTCGCCGCGGACGTCGATGGGGTCGTAGTCGCTGATGTATTGGATTTCAATTTTGTGATTGGAGGTGAGGACGATGGGGCGATTGGAGATGGTGTGGGGGCAGATGGGGGTGATGACGAGCGCTTGGAGCGAGGGGCTGAGAATGGGGCCGCCGGCGGCGAGTGAATAGGCGGTGGAGCCATTGGGCGTGGCGATGATGACCCCATCGGCGACAAAGGTGTTGACATAGGTCCCATCCACTTGAATGGCCAGTTCGATGAGGCTGTAATTTTGGCCGCGGTGGAGGACGATGTCATTGACTGCGTGGATTTGATCGTTTTGAGGATTTGTAGCTTCAAGGACAATCCGATTTTCTATTGTATAGAGGCCGTCGAGAAGGTCTTTTAAGCTGGGGAAAATATCGTTGGTCGGAACGTCAGCCATAAATCCGAGATGGCCGAGATTGATGCCGAGGATGGGGGCGTCGAGATGGCTGTACTGATGCGTGATGCGAAGAATCGTTCCATCGCCGCCCATGGCGATGAGGAATTTGATTTTATGGGCATCGACATGGGAAATAGGGGTGGCTCCAATCGCGGCTGCCTTTTCATCATCGGCAACGACAGTGACGCCCTGATCTTGCAAAAACTTCCGAATGTGGCCCGCCACCTCGAAAGATTGCTTTTTCTGTTCATTTGGAAAAAGAGCGATGATCATCGTTTGGCCTCTCACAGCTTATTTTGGCACAAACAGGCCATTCTTGCAATCAACCGGATGGTTTGATAGAATCAACCCTCCTTATGAAATTTTTAAAATCGCTCACCGATCGCCGCTCAAACCTTCTCTTTCTGTTGATGTTTGGCGTCATTACGTTGTTGAATGTCAACTATGCGGTTTTGCGGAGCGCACGCAATGCATTGGCTGTTGCGGACTTAGGGGGCGGCGCCGGGTCGATTCCCTGGTTTGAACTCTGCGGCACTATGCCAGGCGCCGTTTTGATGACCTTCGCCCTCACCTGGCTTCTCAACCGCTATCCGATTCATAAAGTTTTTTTCACCGTTCTCTGGACATTTATGGGATTTTTCCTCTTTTTCGCCCTGGGGATTTATCCTTTGCTCCCCGCCTGCAAGGGGGCCATCGCTTCTTTAGAATGGCTGCCGGCGAGAGAGATGATTTCCTCGTTCGTCCCCTTGTTCGCCTCGATGATCTTTTTCGTGATGGCCGAGCTGTGGAAAATCGCCCTTCTGACCATCCTCTTTTGGGGGCTCGTCAATCAATATGTTCCCGTCGAAAGCGCCAAGCGCTTTTATGCCCCGCTCATCCTCGGGGGCAGCATTGGCACAATCGCAGCAGGCCCGCTCATTTCCTTCTGCACTTCCGATTTGCTTGTCGATTCTTGGAGCGCTTCGCTCTCTCTTCTCATGGGAGCTCTCACCTTAATTAGCCTGATCACAGCTTGGCTTTTTGCTCTGCTCTGGCGTCTCCTTTCTGCTCAAGATCCAGTGACGGCGGCTCCTCCTGTAGAGGAAGAAAAAAAAGAGCCTCTTTCCATTTGGGAGAGTCTCCGCATCTGTTTCAAATCGCCCTATCTCATGCTCCTCGCTTGGGTGACAATCGCCGACTATGTGGCCTACGCTCTTGGAGAGATCGTTTTCCTCGACGTTCTTAAGCAAAAATTTCCCGATCCAAGAGCCTATTGCGACTTTATGGGAAGGCTTTCTTTTTGGAATGGAACCCTGACCGCGTTTAGCGCGCTGGTGATCACTCCCTATTTGCTTCGCCGCTGCCGCTGGGTCGTCGCCTCGCTCGTGACCCCCGTTTGTCTTCTTGTCACGGAAGGGGTTTTCTTTTTCATCCTCTGGCATCCGGCCTATTCGAAAGAACTCGAATTGCTGGTGATTTCCGGCTCCCTCTTTTTCTGCCTGGTGCGGGCAGCTAAATACACTCTTTTCGACACCTCGAAAGAAATTTCCTTTATTCTTCTCCCCCCACTGGAAAAAATGCAGGGAAAGCTAGTTGTCGACGGCATGTGCGCCCGCTTGGGACGTGGAAGCGGCTCTTTCCTAAGCCTTGCCCTCATTCAGATATGCGGCGGCGTTCTCGCCACAGCGCCCATTGCAGGCACCCTTGCCCTCCTCATCGCCGGCAGCTGCGTTCTCGCCACTAAACGCCTCGGCGCCCTAGTCGATGACAAAACTCCCAAAACCAAACCAGCTTAAAACGGCAGCTCTTCTGCTTTGGATGCGCGGGAGAAAGGCTCTGTCTTCGGCTTTTGCTCCGCGTCGAGTGCGACTTCTCCTCGGCTTTTAATCAGCTGCTCGATTTTTTGCTCCGCACTGTTGAGCCGCGCGCCGCAAATGCGCATGAGTTTTTCCGCTTCTTCAAAAAGCTTCAGCGATTCTTCCAGGGGAGCTTTCCCTGAGTTCATCCGTTCGAGGATTTGTTCCAGGCGCTCGAATGCCTGTTCAAAAGAGAGTGTTTCCTGGGCCATGGTTATTCACTGTTGCTGAGATCCGCCCATCGTGCAGAAGAACGGAAAAGGGTGTCTGAGGTTGTAGTTCTTTGGCTGAAAGAATAACGGAATTCCCTTTTTCCGAAAAGAGAATGGTGTATCCTTTCTTGAGCAAATTTTGGGGGTGAAGAGAGCGAAGATGCTCTTGCAGCCGCACTAGTTTTTCCTTCAATCGAGTGATTTGAGCGGAGGGTTTTAGGAGCTCCAATTTTTGTCCTGCCGCCTGCAGCTTCATTTTTTGTTGTTCGAGGCGGTTTTTGAGCGTCTCTTCCAAATCGGAGCGAACCCTATCGAGCTGCTGGATGGGCTGGGCCAGCAAATTGTAGGGAGAGCTGAGCAAGGGGTGTTTTTGAAGGGCCGCAAGGCGCTGTTTCGATTGCCCAATCTGTTGGATCAGCCGCTGCTTGCAGTGTTGCTCGGCTTGAGAGAGGAATTTCAGAAGATTTCCCTTTTCAGCTGTGGCGATTTCGGCGGCGGCGGAAGGAGTGGGGGCCCTCACATCGGCCACCCAATCGGCAATAGTGAAATCTGTTTCATGGCCTACTGCGGAGATGATCGGAATGCGCGACTCAAAAATGGCTTTCGCGACGATCTCCTCATTGAAGGCCCAAAGATCTTCGATGCTTCCTCCGCCCCGCCCTACGATCAGCACATCGGCGAGATTGTATTTATTGAAATCGGCAATGGCCTGGGCGATTTCTTGGGCGGCTCCCTCTCCCTGCACCTTCACTGGATTGAGGATCACATGAAATCCCGCAAAGCGCCTCGTCAGAATATGCAAAATATCTTGGATCACGGCGCCTGTGGGGCTGGTGACGACGCCAATGCGGCGGGGGATCTTTGGCAGCGGTTTTTTATGCTGCGGGTCAAACCAGCCGCGCGCCTGCAACTGTTCTTTCAGTTGATGCAATTTCAAGAGAAGTTCTCCCACTCCTAAAAACTGCAGTTCGCGGATGACGATTTGGTATTGTCCGCGGGGCACATAGAGGCTGATTTCCCCTTTGGCGATTACCTGGTCTCCCTCTTTCGGCATGCGGGGCAAATTGGCGGCGTTTCCCTTAAACAGAACGGCCGAAAGTTGGGAGCCGCTATCTTTCATGCTGAAATAGAGATGGCCTGACGATTGCAATTTGAAATTGCTGATTTCCCCTTGCACTGAAATCGCGCGAAAATTCGGTTCCAGGAGCGATTTAATGGCCGATGTGAGTTCCGAGACAGTGAAAATCTTTATCGCCATGGAAGATGGATTTCCTCTCCTTTCATGTCGCAAATCTTGGAATCGACTCCCAATACCAAAATCTGATCGCTCGGCTCATCCCCTACATTGATGAGTTGATGCGGAACATTCGCTGGACAAATCAACGTAGCAGGGGCAACGCAATCATATTCTTTCCCCCCGACAATGGCCTTAATATGCCCTTTTAGAAGGACAAAAACTTCTTCTGTTTCATGTACGTGCGGGGGAGATTTGCCGCCCACTCCTAGGCTCGCCCTCCAGATCTCGAATTCTTTTGCCCCCATCTCCTTGGTCGCCAATCCCCGATAAGAATTTCCATACATCGAATGGAGCTTAATCACATCATGAGAACGAACGATCGCCTCACCCCCAAAAAGGGCGCTCACTACACAAATCGAACCACAGAGCCATTTCATGGAAACCTCCTACTATTTCAGAAGAAAAGCATTATTTGACAAATTGGATAAAAAAGCGAGATTTCTTGAAAAGTCCTTTTTGTGGTAGTCTGTTGGCCCAAAAAAATGAGGATTCAATGGATTGTTTATCATCAGTAAAAAATTATGTTTACACGCGTGAGTTTGACTGTTCCAAAAAGTTCGATGTGAATACAAGAAAATGGACACAGATCGAGCCCCTCTATCATTTTAATGCATTGGAAAAAGTGGGGAATGCTCTGCTAAAACCGGCAGAGAAAGTTTTTACAAAATGGGACTCTACAAATAATGTATTGGTTCGTGTTGCACTAGTCGTAGCCGCAGTGTTTGCTACCGTTCTTGGAGTGATCGGGGCGATTTTGAAAGAGGCGGGGGAACTGTGCAATCCCAATAGAGGCGTGAGAGTGAAGCTTTTGCAAAACGTTCTCGAATTCCGGAAAATCCTTGCAGAGAGGACGAACGTAAAGATCCATTCTGATGCGGATGCGGAATTTGCTGTGGCTGACTTGTTGCTTCAAGGACTTTCTAATGGAATGAAGGGGTGGACCGTCGATACCCTTTTCCGCGATAAGATCTTAAAAGAAAAACATCACGCATCAGAGGGAACTCTCAAGGCTTTGGGACACTATGGACTTTTAGCAATCCTTGGAGGATCGAATCAGGACGCCAATTTCGATGAAATCAAAGATCTAACCAAAAAATGGGAAAAGTCTTGGACCGAGTTGCGTCGAAAAGGCGTTGAGGGACAAGATATAGCTTCAGAAAAAACTGCGATTATAGAAATGACCGAGCAAAACTTCGAACTCCATAGAGCAGTTCATGTTTTATTTGCAGAAATGGATAAAGACGTTCAACTCAATGCAGCTGCGCTGAAACTTGCAAGGAACTACTCTCAACTATCTGCTCAAATAGCTTAAAGTTTCCTTGCCAAAGAGGCCCTGTTCAGTTATGCTTTGTCGTAAATTTATTTCAGAGTGGCGATGGCAAAGAAAGTCTATGTCGTAGGTAATTGGAAGATGTATAAAACGGCCAGAGAGGCCACCGATTATATCGAAGCTTTGATTCCTAAAATCGCCAAATGCAAAGTGAATATTTTCCTTGCCGTCCCTTTCACCTCGATCGCTCCAGCGGCACATTATGCCAAGGATACGAATATCGTCATTGGCGCACAGAATATGAATGACGCTAGAGAGGGGGCTTTTACTGGGGAAATCGCAGGGCTGATGCTGAAAGAGGCGGGCGCTGAGTTTGTCATTTTGGGCCACTCGGAAAGACGCCACGTATTTGGGGAGACGGATGCATTTGTGCATGGGAAAGTCTTGCGGGCGCTGCAGGATGATTTAATGCCGATTTTGTGTGTTGGAGAGACGCTGAAAGAACGGGAAACCGGGAAGATGGAAGCTGTGCTCCGAAGACAGATTCATTCTGCGTTGGAGGGGGTGCCGAAAGAGGATTCCGCGCGGGTGGTTCTGGCTTATGAACCTGTTTGGGCGATTGGCACCGGTAAAGCGGCAACGCCTGAGCTCGCTGAAAAAGCCCACACCTTTTGCCGCGAATGTTTAGAGGAATTGTTTGGGAAAAAGAGAGCGGCGACGATGTCGATTCTCTACGGCGGCTCGGTAAAGCCGGAGAATGCGGGACAGCTGGTGGCCCGAAAAGATGTCGATGGCGTGCTTGTGGGAGGCGCCTCGCTCGATCCAGAAATATTTGCTAAAATCGCGCTGAATTGCGCTAAGAAGAAAGAGAAAGAAGAATGACCATCCTGTTTTATATTTTTCTGTTTTTATTTTTGTTAATGTCCATCGTCCTCTGCTTTGTGATTTTGATTCAGGAAGCAAAGAGCCTGGGACTGGGCGCCTCATTCGGGGGCGATAATAGCGATTCGCTCTTTGGGACATCGACAGCTGAGGTGTTGAAGCGCTTCACCGCCTACCTCGCGGGGATCTTTCTCATCGGATGCCTCATTCTCTCCTTTTGGAGCTCCTCTTTGGGACGGCGGCAACCCGAGACGCTGACTCCGATAGAAATGGAAAATCCAGGCCCTGCAGAATTTTAGATGAAGCTGACGATTTTGTATTATGGCCACCCTGCTTTGCGAAAGCGGGCCGCGCCTATCGCTGAAATCACACCGGAAATCATCCAGCTTGCAAACGACATGATCGAAACGGTGCTCGCTGTCAATGGGATTGGCCTGGCTGCCACGCAAGTGGGGCAGTTCCATCGGATGTTTATTCTCCGAGAAGAAGTGCTCAATGCCGATGGGCAATATTCCCTCGGCGCCCCCGAGGTGATCATCAATCCAGAGATCACTCCATCCAAAGGAGAAATGGAAGCGATGTTGGAGGGATGTATTTCCCTTCCACGGCTTCATATCGAAGTCACCCGTCCTAAAAAGATCCACATCCGCTATCAGAACTTAAAAGGGGATTGGATTGAGGAAACGCTCGATAGCTTTCGCGGGCGGCAGATGATGCATGAAAACGATCACCTCAATGGGGTGCTCACCATTGACCGGATGGACCTCAAAGAGCGCAGGAGAATCGAACCTTACCTTCTCGCCATCAAGAAGAAATATAATCCTTAAGTTTGGAGAGCAGATTCACAGATTCTTCTCGCTGTTTTGCATTTTATGTCTGGTCTCTTGCGGGCAAACGGGGGATGTTACTGAAAATGGCAGCCGCGTTGAGGGGGTAAAAAAATGCCGAGTTGGTTTTTTTGTGCGCCATCTCAATGTGAGAGGTACTGAAGTAGCGACATTTGATTATGCTGATTGTAACGAAACTATTTTGGGCAATGAGTCGTTCATTTTTTATATCAATATTGAGGAAGTACCTCTTGACGCTATTGATCATCCCTCAACGGTATATAAAAAATTTCAAGACCGCTTTGGTGAGCGCTTTTATGAGTGTGCGAATTTTGAAGAGGTGGATTTTATAATCTCAAAAGAGCATGTCGATATATTATATAACCTGAAAGCTGGCAGGCGAGATGAATATTTGTCCAGGGTGTGTAAAAATGCGGTTCATGCTGTGTTTCTCCCGTTGGAGGTGCACGGCGATGCGTATGCGACGGTATCGGGATGGATGAGTAAAATAGCGAGCTCCGATTTCGGTATTCATGTTCCTTTCGTGCCCCACATGGTACGTCTGGAGGAAACTTCCGAGACCTTGCATGAGGAATTAAACATTCCAAAAGGAGCTGTCGTTTTTGGAAGGCACGGTGGGTATACGACATTTTCACTTGAGTTTGCTCAGGAAGTCGTGATCGAAATAGCAGAGGTCCATCCAGACTGGTATTTTATTTTTTTAAATACGGAGCCGTTTTGCCAATTGAAAAATGTCATTTTTTTGCCGGGTACTGCCGATTTGGGCTACAAAACAAAATTTATTAATACTTGCGATGCAATGATCCATGCCAGAGAAGATGGAGAAACATTTGGTCTTTCTTGTGCCGAATTTTCCATTAAGAACAAACCAGTGATTACGTGCACAGTTGCAGGGTATCAAGCCCATGTCGCCATCCTGGGCGACAAAGGTTTATATTATCAAAATAAAGCAGAGTTGAAGTCGATTGTCGAGTCCTGTGGAAGCAACATAGATGAAATACGCTCCTCAAATTGGGATGCTTATTCTGCTGTATACAATCCTGAGGCTGTTATGAAGCAATTCGATACGGTATTTCTGAAAGGGCTGGCAGAAAAAAGGAGGGACAAACGATAATATTGTTTTTTTTCAGCAAAAGGGGTTTCCATGGCAAATCGTTCTCAACCTCTCAGCCGTATAACAACCATCTGGACGCCAGTTGATCAAGGAGGCGAAGAGGATATAGATCTAGAAAATCCCCCCACTCCCGCGCCGTCTCCGATTTGGCGCACTCCTGCTCGGCGCTCTCAGCGTCAAGCACGCCCCGGTCCTCTGATCAATCAATTCTGGAATATCTATGATGAAGCGACAAGGGTCAAGGATGATGAAACGCCAATATTCCAGAAGGAAGGATTCAGCAAGCTATTTACCTTTGCCGTGAGCCACAGAGCAAACTTAAGAGGCAAAATTTGCTTTAAAGCGACTCTTCAACGAGGATTATCCACTGCCAAGTGCGCCGCACAATTTGATCTTTTAAAGGATGTGGCCTTTATCCATCAAACGCTCAATCCAGGTGCTGAGTTTCCTCACATCGTTCAAGCTCTTGGCCATTTTATCAATGGAAATTACCTCCCGGCATTTAGTATTCTGGATCAAAAGGATCTCGATTTAAATATAAAAATGGCCGAGTCGATTGCAAGGCTTGTCCAAACTTATAAACTCGAGAATCCCACCACGTCGAATCACCTACTGAACCTCCTTCAGTTTTTCTCTGAACAACATTCAAGGAGCCACCTCAAGAGGTTCCACTCAACGCTGAGAGTCTAACTACTTCTTAATTAAGCTAATCCCGATCCCAAAATCACTGCCCACTTTTGCTGTATATCCGTAGGTAAGGCGCAGTTTCCACGCTGCGCTAATCCAAGTGTAGAGATGCACCTTTACCTCATTGTAGGGATCTTCATCGAGACGGAAAAAGCCATGGTGGGATTGGATCTGGCATTCCCAGAAGGGGGAGGGGCGGAAAAAGAGGTTGGTGAGGAAGGTGATCCTTCGATCGGAAAGAGGGGAGAGGAGCAGTTCCGTTTCAGAGCGGGTGACGTCGAGGATGAAGTTATCGTGGTCCCCTTTTCTCCAATCAAAGCGGGAACGGTAGCGCCCTTCGAGGTTAAGGGCGAGATTTTCATTGTAGGTCCATTTGAAAAGGGCATTGGAAAAATCGACCGTTTGATGGCGGAAGTTCCAGCAGTTAAAGAAGGTGAAATCGACTGAGGGAATTTTCCAATTCAGCAGCAGATACATTCGGGGAAATACTTGGGGAATCTGGGCTTCGGCAAAGAAGGCGTTTGCATAGAGATCGGCAGTGAAACTCGCCTCTTTGCAGGGCCGTTTTTTCGAGAAGAGGAGATTGCGAAAGCCGAGTCTCACTTCCTGGATTTTATTGTAGCCATCTTGAATGGAGAAAATGTAGTGGTTGTCGGGCGTCACGGTGGGCCTTGTGAGGGCCGTATATTGCAGATAGGGTTCTAGGATGTGTTTGTAATGAGAATAGGTTCGCTGTCCATGGAAATAGCCTTTGGCGCCATAGGATAGAAAGCCGACTCCTTTGGCTTGATGGGAAGGGCTTGTGCTGTAAAAGAGAGCCGTGCCGCCCAAATGGGGCGTGAGAATGAATGGCCCCATGTGAAAGGGGCGATAGAACATTTCGCGCAGCTCCAGACGGATCGATTGATAGTCTTGCAGCGATTTCACTAGCTGATCTGAATAGTCGAAATCGACATACGATGTCTTGAGATAATGGGAAGAAATAATGCCGGTAGGGCCGATTTCAATGGGGCGTATGGAGGTAAAGAGGGTAGGCAGATCCTGCTGGATCGACTCGAAGGGATTGGCCCTCGGCCTGACTTTCAATGCGGCGATGAGATCCTCTTCTTGATGGCGGACATAAAAAATAGTTCGCTTGGAAGTATTGACCTCAAAATCTTCGCTTTTAAAATCATTGGGCATCCGGACATCGCTATATTTATCCCAGGTGAGCATCGTATTGGTCTTGCCGCTCTCGCTCATGGAGAAGAAGGCGCCTTGCACGCGATATCTGCGAAGAGCTGGAGGAGGGGCGTTTTCCAAGAGGTTTTTCCCCAGGTAATTTCGGGTGACGAAGGTCGTTCGTTTATCCGGGGGAAAGTATTCGGTTTCTAAAGCGCCGCCCCAGCCGGTTCTCCATCGATATTCCACGCGGCCATAGAGGGCAAAATCTCTCCAGGAGTAGAGTTGATAGCGGATGCCTGCTAGAGGACGGCCGTTTTGCCAACTCAACGTATAGCGGAAGATAGGTTCCTTAAACTTTCGCAGGTTGATTTTAAAAGAGGGGAGCCAAAGGGTGGGGATTTTAAAGAATCGAAGGCGGATCTTTTTTGCCTCAAAGAGATCTCCCTTGGCCATGTGGATGGAGCTTGCGTGGAGATCCCAGGAGCTATCCCTATTCTCGCAGGTGGTGATGAAGGCGTTTTTCACCTTGTAGCTTCCATCGGGATTGAGCTCAATCTCATCGCCGCCGATGTACCACATCGAGGAAAAGGTTTTGCCGTTAGTGATCGTCCCTCGTTTCTTTATGAAGTCATAATTTAATTCAGTCCCGACGTAGACCCGCCCCTTGTATTGGATCATCAGGTCTCCTTCAGCCTCGATCTGGTGGACCTGTTGGTTATCTTCGGTGCGTCTTATGTAGTGAATGTTGCGGGCCTGGATGCGGATGTCCTGATTCTTGATCACCCCGCCCTGATTGGTGTAGAGGATCCCATTTTGATAAGTGGGATTGCGCAGATCGACGATCACCTCGATGGACGGGGAGTCGTCTGCGTGGAGGGGGAGAGAGAAAGAGAGTAGTAAGAGTAGGAGCCATCTCATGATTAGGGGAAATCATAATAATCGGAGCACATAAGAGCAAACAGTCCCTGGATTGGGACGCCAAAATATCAGCGCAGAGGAAAGCACTGAGATAGCCGCAGAGGACGAGAGGAAGGGATTTCGCCTTCGGCGATCCGGACTTCGTCCGGAAAAAAGGGACCCTGGAGAGGAGTCCCTTGTGAGCTTAGGCTTTTACGAGTAGGTATTTGGGATGGTTGCCTTCTCTTAATTGGGTGAGGGCATCTTTGATGACATCTACATTAAGTGTTGAGCTGGAATAAGGGTCGAGGACTTTGGAAAGCCAGCTTCTGCCATCTAATCCAATCATCCTCTGACTTGGATGGGCCACCATCGTTTCTGGACATCTTTGGAAAATAGTTTCCACCGCTTGATGGGTAGGATCATCTTTATGTACGAGTAGAAGCACAATCGCTTTACGGCCTACACCATCTTCCGTTTGAACGATGGATTCTCCTGATTCAAACTTGGTCCTTTCTAACTCATTCATGTAGTCTGATGAAGCCTTTTTATCGGCATCGATATATGGGTATTTAATAGTGCGGATGGCTTTAACAGAGGCCTCTCCTCCAAGACCGGCTACGATTTTCATTCGATTGCCAACATGTTCTTGATAGAGCTTAGGGAATGTAGTTGCGTTACCACCTGGGCTAGGAAATTGACATTCGGACAAAAGAGGAACTGAACCTGAACTTACTGGGGCTGCGCTATTCATAATGATCTCCAAGTTGGGGGTTAAAAAGGGGAGCATCCTACAACTTTGAGGCATTTCCAATCAATCTTTCTTCCTCCGGACGTAGTCCGGATCGCCGAAGGCGAAATCCCTTCCTCTCGTCCTCTGCGGCTATCTCAGTGCTTTTCCTCTGCGCTGATATTCGTATTACGTCTCAGGCTATTATTCTGAGGCTATTCCGTGGCCTTCATCAAGAGGCCCATCAAGGCGTAGCGATTCTGGGGATTGCCCAATTGAATTGCTTCCAGCAGAAACGCGATGCTTTTTTCGTCGCGGTGGCTGGCGATAGACAAAAACGCCTCGATCAGGAGGCGGGAGGTCTCTTCAGGAGTGAGACTATAATCTGATTGTTCCATTCGATACTTCCAAGGAAGCAATGGACGAAGCCGGATGAGCTCCGATTCCTTTTGCCGCATGACCCAATGATTGATGTATTCTTCGTAGGGGCCTTCTTGCTTGAGGCGATAGAGCGAAAGGTGACAATAGTCGCGGATCAGGGGTGCCGATAGCTTTGCAGCCCCTTCTTTCAGGAGTGCAATAGCGTTCTCTGTTTGGAGATTTTCCAGGAGTGTGATGAGCGTGGGGACGAGATCGTATTGCTGGCGGTTGAAGACGAGGCGCGCGAGTTGAAGAAAGTTAGCTTCGGGGAGATGGATGGCCTCGCGGAGAAGATGCTCGCGGATGGCTTGGGAATAACTGAGGTCGATGGTGGGGTCTTTGGCGTGGAGCTCGGCTGAGGGAATGGCTTTGTAGGAAACGAGCGTGCGGCCAACGGAGTTGAAGGGATGAAAGGCGAGGTCGCGCGAATCTTCGATGAGTAGTTCTGCGAGGGCGTGGACGCAGCGGGGATCGCGCCGCTGGAGAAGGGCGATGGCCGCATTGAGGCGCACTTGGAGATCGCTAGAGCGCACGAGGCGGGCGAGCGTTTCTTCTGTTTCTGAAATGCGCCCGAGAGCGGCGATGGCAAAGAGATTAGATCGTTTCGCCATCTCTTCAATTTGAGGGACAAAGGTGCGGTCGCCAAATTGGAGGAGGGCAATGCTGGCGGCAAGACGGACCGATTCGGTGGAGGAGCTGGCGAGTTTTTTGAGCTTTTTGGTTGAGGAACTGTCTTTCAGGACGCCGAGGGCAAATGCAGTGGCTTCGAGCTCGGCTACGTGGGTGTGGGAGAGGCGCTTTCGAAGCGAGGGGAGAAAATCGTCGCGGCCCAGGCGGGCGACATTGAGAATGGACTCGACGCGCACCTGTGGATCGGCATCTTCAATGAGCCGCTTGAGCG
>DATIHQ010000119.1:0-14409 GCA_035480535.1 Chlamydiales bacterium | reverse complement strand
TTGCGAGTCGGGTGGCGGATAGGATCATTCGGTTTCATCAGGAGGTGATTTCACCCGTCGATGGCCCGCGCAGCCATTTCCGCCCCACTTCCTCCCGCTACATGCAGCTTGCCATGCAGCGCTACGGCTTTCTCAAAGGCTTCATTATGGGTTGCGACCGCCTCCTGCGCGAAAACAGCGAGGAGTGGGTCTACCGCACCATCGAAATCGATGGCCGCATCTTCAAATTCGACCCCGCCAAAACCGATAAATACTATTAGGTTTGAACATATTTCTTCTGGGGAATAAAATGGGTCGCTTATGGAAGATCAGACTTTATTCTTGATGTTCGTGGTTGCTGCTATTCTCGGATTCATCTTATCGGTATTTATTGCGAGCAGGGGAATTAAGCTTTTTGCCACATGGAAAAAGAATAGAAAAATTGTATATTTAGCCTCTTCGATTTTTCTCTGCATGTTGTCATTTTACATATTTAGTGCCCTATTCGTGACCGCGTTATGATAAAAGAGACTTTAATCAAAGAATTTGTCCGAGTAAGCCCCTTGATATTGCTCTTTCTAGCCTCCTGGTTAGCGGCTGTTGCAATTCAAACTTATTCATCCTGGAAAGCATCTCAAAAAAGCTGGCGTTTAATTTGTTCTATCGGGTGTTTTGTTTTTGGCACCTATTTATTTATCATCAGCTATGTTCTATACTTAAAATCATTTCTCAACTCAAGATTCTGGTAGTTAGTAGCCTCTCGGGTAGAAGACGATTTGTTGGATCTGCTCGGCGGGGATGATGTAGGTTCCGTTTACGGCCCCCTGCGACGTGATAATCTTGATCTGTAAATAACTGCTATTGTTCGCTAAAAGAGAGACGCTGATGACATTTGTGATGATTCCATTTGGAATCGCGGGGTAATAAGGCCCATTTGTCGTTGTCACAATAGTGACTTTAGATACCCCTGTTTGATACGTCGGCGAAGTGAGAAGAGTCGACACGACAAAAAAGATATCTTGCGCTCGGAGAACGGGATCCACAGTGATGAGGGGAAGGACCCCAGTTCCCCACGTTGAGGTAAACCCCGTGGTAGGGATCGTCTGGGTTGAATAAACCACTTCTACAATTTGTTCAACTGGAACAACGACAGCCTGCAGCGAAGGGGCATTTTTGGGAAAATAATTGACGATGAAAAGGGTGTTATTGGGGCCTGGAGTGATGCTTCGAACATAGGGGATCAGTGCATTCACGACATAAGGGGCATAGATGAAATTGGTCGTTGTTTGAATCGCTAGTTCCGATGTGGCTGAATTAAACGGAGGAGCTGTGAGGACTTTGACGATATTGACGATTTCACTTCCCCTTTGAGAAGTGTCGATTGAAAAAAGGGTCAGCGGCGCATTTGCAAAAGCACTCGAAAAAAAGCAAACAGCGCACAGTACAAACTTGATGAAATGTCCCACTTCGCCCTCAGTTATTTTGAAGAAAATAGTTTAAGGCAAAGTCACATTTTCTTAAATATTTTTTTATTCTCGACGATGGATGAGCTCTTGGGCGCGGAGGCAGGCTTTCCAGGTGGAGAATTGGGGGTTGCTTTCGTCGGTGAAGTAGAGATTGTCGAGGCCGATTTGTTTGACGAGGCCGGCGCGGTGGAAGACGTGCCAGACTTCTTCGGTGAGGCCGCTGATGACAAGGTAGCGGCTTGAAGTGGAGAGGGACTCATAGAGGTGCTGGATGGCGAGGCACATGGAAGCATCCATGTGATGCACATTATTGAGGCGAAGGACAATGGCTTGCACATTGCGATCTTCGGCAATGGATTGCAAGGCACTTTGAAACACATCGGCCGAGGCGAAGTAGAGCTCGCCGCCAATGCCGATGATGCGGACTTTGCGGTGTACATCTTCTTTCGGGCTGACGATCATCAGGCGCCCTTTTGAATTAAAGGCGTATTCCACGAGAGTCGGCATGGACGATTTCTTGAGATAGGTGGCAATGGAGAGAACGATGCCGATGAAAAAGGCGACGTCGAGGGTAAAGATCAGGCAAGAGAGAAAAGTGATGATGAAGACCCAGGCATCTTGCCTTGTGGCTTTAAAACAGAGCTTGATCTCGTCCCAGTTCATGAGAGTGGGCACGGTCGCCATCAGGAGAGCGGCGAGCGCGGCAAGGGGAATGTGCTGCACAAGGGGCCAGGCAAAGAAAACGATGATTCCAGTAATGACGCCGCTAAGGATCGCGGCGAGGCGGGTTTTGGCCTGCATGCGGAAGTTGAGAGAGGTGCGGGTAGAGCTTCCGGAACAGGGCAAAGATCCTGAAATAAAGGAGAGAAGAACATTGCCGAGCCCTAAGCTAAATACATCTTGATTCACTTGGGATTGCTCACCTGTCTTCGCCGCGAAATTGCGCGAGAGGGAAAAGACTTCGAGAATGGCTAAAAGAGAAATCGCCAAAGCTTCGGGGAAAACCTTATTGAGGATCGATAGGTCGATGAGCGGCAAGGTGAGAGCAGGCACCGGATTTTGGATCGCCTCAAAATCGCCTAATCGAGTCACCACAGAATTTCCCAGCCAGTGATTTAGCGCGCTCGCTAGAACTGCAGCTACAATCAACATGAGAAGAGCGTCGGGCCAATTTTTCAATACTTTTCGAAAGAAAAGGAGCACTCCTAAACTAACGACTCCCACAAGCAGCGTATAGGGATTGATCTGGATCACTTGGGTAGCAAAGTCATATCCCTGCAATAGAATCGATTCGGCGCCAACCCTTGACTGCAATCCTGTAAAATAAAAGAGCTGTGTCACGACAATGGCGACGATAATTCCGGCAAAATATCCCAAAATGACGGGGCGGCTCACAAACTGCAGCAGCTTGCTCACATTGAAAAAGGCCGCGCCGATTTGAATCAATCCCATCAAAAGGACAATTTGCGTGAGAATATGGAAAACCAAAGCCTCCCGCTCAGGGCCTTGAATCCCTCCAAAATGATTGACTACCGTATCGGCAACCGCCGTTTGAATCAAAATCGCAGTCCCTGTGCTCGGTCCCGAAATCAATTGGCGCGAAGAGCCGAAAGCGGCGACAAAGATCGTGCCAAAAATAGCGGAGAAAAGCCCCGCGGTGGGGGGCAGACCCGCCAGCAGCGAATAGGCGATCGATTGGGGAATCGTCATCAGCGCGACTGCGAGCGCCGCCATGCAATCATAGCGCAAAAATGAGAAGCGATAGCTTCTCCACTCTTCTAAAAAAGGGGTCATCGTCAGCGGCTGGGGAGGGGGAACGCGCATAGGTCTAGTTCAGCTCCTATCTTCAATCTAGAGAGATCAACCAAAAAAAACTAGAGGAGTCGCGGTTCAGCTGCCGCAGGTGGAGCTTTGCCGCGCAATTCCAGGATGAGCGGGCAGCCGCTAAAGCTATAGATCTCCCGGAACTGATTGACGAGATACTTTCGGTAAGATTCGGTCATCAGGGTGGGGTTATTGACAAAGAGAACAAACTTAGGCGGATTGACCTCTACCTGCGTCATGTAGTAGATCCTTAAGCGCTTGCCGATGATGAGAGGGGGGTGGTATTTTTGCAGACACCCTTCGATGAACTTATTCAGCCCTCCCGTGGTGATCCGCTTTTGCCTTTCCGCATAGACTGCCTTAATGGCGGGGAAAATCTGATTTAAATTTCGCCCTTTAGTCGCTGAAATAAAAAGAGTTGGGCAATGATTTAAGAAGGGAATTTCCTCCCGCACGCCCCGAAGCGCATGCTCCATCTTGAAATTGTGCATTAGATCCCATTTATTAAAGACGAGAATGCAGCTTCTTCCCTTTGCCTCGATTTCTGCGGCGATCCGCTTTTCTTGCGTCGTAAATCCCTCAAAAGAATCGAGAACCAGGACGCACACATCGCATCGGTCGATCGCCTCTTCCGTCCGCATCGCGGCAAATTTATCGACCACTTCTTTCTCTGCTTTTTTCCGCCGGATGCCCGCCGTGTCGATCAAAAGGTAATCTTGCCCCTCATGCACAATCGGCACATCGATCGCATCGCGCGTCGTCCCTGCAATCGGGCTGACAATCGAGCGCTCTTCATCTAAAAGCTCATTGAGCAGCGTCGATTTTCCCACATTGGGGCGTCCCACAATCGCCACCTTGATCCCGCCTAAAACCACTTCCTCTTCTTCCACAACCGGAATATAAGAAAGGGCTTTCTCCAACAATTCGACAATCTGATACCCCTGCATCGCAGACACGGCCATCAAATCTCTTAGAGCCAGCGAGTGAAACGCGTGGATCTTCACCTCTTCGCTCATCTGATCGATTTTATTCACCGCCACGACAACCGGCTTCTTTGATTTCAGCAGCTTCTTCGCCACCTCTTCATCGAGCGGGTTTGGCCCAATCTGCCCATCCACGACTAAAAGTATTACATCGGCTTCCTCAATGGCGATTTCGGCCTGCATCTTCACTTCTTCATGGAATGGGATCGTCCCGGAGAAGTCGATGCCCCCCGTGTCTATCAAGATAAATTTTCGGCCAAATAGTTCCGTTTCCGCGTACAAGCGGTCGCGCGTGATCCCCTCCTGTTCATCGACAATGGAGATCCTCTTTTGGCAAATCCGGTTAAACAGGGCCGATTTCCCCACATTGGGGCGGCCCACTAAAGCAATCTTTGGGAGCATAAAATTTTATTTTTGAGAAAGATCATACTGGATCTAAAGATGGGATTCAATGATAATCCCCCGCTTCTTTTCAGGAGAACAAATGACCAGGCCCCTATCCCTCGATACCTATCAACCTTTTGACGGCGTCCGGCGCCTCCTCTCTGGCATCCGGCTCCAGCCAACCCATACCTGCCTCGCCACAGCCATAAAAGTGGGGAAAGTAGCCCTCTTGGCCCTCCTCGTCCTGACAACCTTTATTTTGGAAACAATTCTCTGCCTCCCGCTCCTCGCCATCAAACATTTCGTATCTAAACACAGGCCCACTCCTCCCCCCACCCCGCCTCCCCCCGAGCCACCCAAGCCCCTTCCAGACCGATATGACCTTCGGGTAGGCACCACAAAACTCTCCCTAATTGAAGGGGACATTACCCGTCAAAATGTCGATGCGATCGTCCTCTCCGCCAGCAGTCCGGCGCTTGCCGACACAAATGGATGGGATTCTTGGGCCCGAAGTTCCTGCGGCGCCATTCACGCAGCTGCCGGCCCCGCCCTCCGCGACGAATGTTTAGCTCTTCCAGAAATAGAACCTGGCGTTCGCTGTAAAATCGGAGATGCGAAAATCACCGGAGCAGGCCAATTGCCTCCCCCTATCCGCCATGTCATTCATGCCGTGGGTCCTGTTGTTCAGCAAGGCGATCAATGGAAAAATTCATTGAGAACCGATCAGAAAAATATCTATCTCAGGTGTCTGGAATTAGCTCATCAACAGGGTCTCAAACGGATCGCCATGACTCCCATCCGTGCACAAGAACCTTGCTGGGGCAATTCCTCAATCGTCCTACTGAGCGCTGCGTTTATGAAAGCTTGTGAAGCTTATGCGCACGCCCATCCGGATCATTTTGATGAGCTCCAATTGGTGATCCGCGAGCCCGCGAACTTCGAAATCGCCTACCACATCTGCAGGCACAGCTGGATCCCTACCCATGCAGTTCGAGTATCTGCTAACTAAAGAACTGCAGCAGGAAATCGCTCGGATCCGAGGTTTGGTGAGCACTACGCCATAAGAGTGTAAACTACGGAGAGACAAAAATCGCAAAAGACCCTCGCGGCGTAAGGGACTATCTAACCTGTTAAGGGCACAACAGAGTGATCGACCAGCTGTTTTGGATGAGAGGCCTTGTAAAAATGGCTTGTCATATCCAATGCGACGGCAGCTAAGGAGACGATGGCAAAGGCAAGGGTGGGGAGGAGCGCCATCCCCGTGGCGATTGCGATCAGACCCAAAACTCCTGCAAAGGTCGCTGCCACCGCTCGCATTAACTTCAGTAAATTAAACGTCTTTTCGTGTTTAATTCCCTTTACATCTTCAAGATCGGCTTTTTTCTGCAGGTGCTTAGATCGCAAATATTTTCTCCCATACATTTGTATCTCGGTTCCATCTGTGGTCACATCGAAGAGAGCCGCCAGCGTCTTGAAAATGGGCAGGCGGGAAAATAGCACTCCCGTATAGGAACACATCGATGCCACATCGGATACATCATGGAAAGCTTTGATGGCCCGTTGGCCAGATCCTGGGTGATCCTTCCTCTTATTTAGATCGGAGATCGATTCCACTGCCGTTTTCGCAGCTGAAGGAATTCCGCAGAGCATGAGGGCGGACACGCCCCCATCTAAGGCAGAACATGCTTTGGATAGATTGTCTAAAGGAGCCTTATTGGCTAATCTTCTCCCTTCATTGGCAATGCGGCAAAGTTCTTGCGTCGCCTGCGTCGTTCGGAGAATCCCAATCCAGGAACTGGTATAGTCGGCAACGAGTTGGGAAGGAGAAGATTGTATTGTCATGACAAAACCTTTTTAACTGAAAAATTATGCCAAGCCAGATAATTAACAAAAAGAATTAAAATAATTTATTTAAATAAATAAAACTTGAGGGTTGCGCCATATCCATAAAAATCTTTAGAATTGATTTTATGCGACTTTTTTTGTTCTTTTTCTTTTGCGCTTTTGCCTCCGGGATTGTGGCCGATGAGGAAGAACCTCCTTCGGAAATCACATCCGACACTGACTACTGTCTAAGAGGAATCCTCCTCTCTAACGATTCGAAAGCGCTCAAGCCTGAAATTTTAGACGGAGTGGAGATCCAGATGGATCTGCCCGGCGCTTCCAGTGATCTCAGGAAGAGACTCGAAGCCAATTTTCTGGGAAGGCCTCTGACAAAAAAACTGATCGCAGAAATCAAAAACTCCGTTGTCGATTTCTATCGGAGTCACTCCCGGCCTATCGTTGCGGTGATCGCTCCTGAACAAGACATTTCCGACTGCGCATTGCAGTTGCTCGTGATTGAGAGTTGTTTGGGAGAGGTGGAAATTACCGGCAATTGTTATTTTTCCTCAGATAGGCTCTGCAATTATTTACGCGTCTACCCCAGCGGCCCGATCGAATCGGATGTTGTGAATCAAGATCTTTTCTGGATCAATAAAAACCCTTTCCGCCAAGTGGATTTGGTCTATAAACCGGGAACTAGCGTGGGCACGACAGATATCCTCATGGTCGTGCAAGATCGCCGCCCCTGCAGGGTCTATACAGGCATCGATAATACAGGAAATGATTTCACCGGAAATAATCGCCTCTTTGCGGGACTCAACTGGGGCAACGCATTTGGGTTGGATCATATTTTATCGTTTCAATTCACCGCCGACGATCAGTTCAAAAGATTTCTCGCCTACACTCTCCATTATACAATTCCCCTTCCTTGGCGCCATCTGATCAATCTCTACGGGGGCTACTCAAGTGTCGACACTCATTTTTCCGTTCCCGAAGCCGTTGGATCGAGATTTCGGAACCATGGATTTAGCGGGCAAGCCTCTTTCCGCTACGATATCCCATTCAAACCCGACCGCTCTCTTCAGGAATTTACGTGGGGTTTTGATTGGAAGCGGACAAACAATAACCTCGCATTCAGTGAGATTCCTGTTTTCTCTAAAATCATCAACCTCACTCAATTCATGGTCTCCTACAACTTTGGGTATGAATCGAGGGACCATGCCGCTACCCTTGAGGTAGAAGGCTTTGCCTCTCCCTTCGAGTGGCTTCCGGATCAATCCAATGCCGACTACCAAACGTTGCGCCCCTTTGCGAAAAATAAATATGCCTACGGCCGAGGATCTTTCACTTGGGTCCATCATTTTACCCGTCGCCTCTATTACAATATTTTCCTTCGAGGGCAAGCGGCCAGCGCGAATCTTCTTCCAAGCGAGGAATATGGATTGGGCGGCTACGATACAGTCCGAGGCTATAAGGAGCGGATCGTCAATGGGGATGATGCCTTTGTCGCGAACGTCGAGTTCCTCAACAGCCCCGTTCCCTTGCTCAAAAGGACTCCTAGCATAGACTCTTTACAATTCTTAGTTTTCGGAGATTATGGAGCTGCTTTTGTCCATCAAGCGACTGCTGGCCAAAAGAGCGTTCAACACCTTTATAGCGTTGGAACGGGCCTCCGCTACAAGATAGGCACTAATATCTCCGTTCGCGCCGATTGGGGCTATCAGCTTCACCACATCCCCGATAGCGGTCCTAACCAACGGCTCCACTTCCAAGCCATCGCCAGTTACTAGAGATTTCCTATAAAATATTTTTTCCTTTACGATTAGGACATGCGCTTTCTGATTTTCTTTTTTCCCTTTTTTATTTTTGCCAATCCGAGCGGATCTCAGGTGGTTGCTGGAAATGCGTCCATTCATGAAGAGGGAAATCACATTCTCATTACGGCCGATGATCGGACCATCATCGAATGGCAAAAGTTTTCGATTGGAGAAAAGGAAATCACCCAATTTCTCCAACCCAGTGCGACTGCCGCTGTTTTAAATAAAGTCGTCGGCGACATGCCTAGCTCCATCATGGGAAAAATGGTCGCCAATGGCCATGTCCTTCTGATCAATCCACAGGGAATCCTCATGGGGCTGAACAGCACCATTGATACGGGAGCCTTGACCCTTTCCACTTTGCCGCTCGTCGACGATCAATCGTTTTTGAACGATGAATCGCTCCATTTTTGCCAAAATGGGCAATCGTATCTCCATAGCCAGGGAACGATCGTTGCCCAAACAGGCGATATTGTCTTCATCGCCCCAAGTGTTACCTTGGAAGGAAGCGCCACTGCCCCGCAGGGAACCCTCCGCATGGGCGTTGGCTGCGACGTGATCTTCAATCCTGAAGGGGAAGAGAGAATCTTCATCCAGCCTTCCAAATTCTCCTCCTTTTTTGGAATGGATATCCGAGGGCAAATCGCCGCTTTGAATGCGGAGCTGAAAGCCGATGGGAATGCCTATGCCTTGGCCATTTGCATTGGCGATAGGGGAAAGATTTCCGCCTCTGAAATCGTATCGAAAGAAGGGAAAATCTGGCTCGTCGCTGAAGGGGGAGATGTTTGGTTGAAAGGAGAGATTGCAGCTCCGGCCGGCGAAGTGCAAATCCTCGGCAAGAATATCACAGTGGCAGATACGGCCGCCATCGATGTCTCTAGCAATGAAAAGGGAGGCTCTCTCTATATCGGCGGCGGCTATCGCGGAGAAGGTCTTTACGCCTCGCAAAGAACCATTGTCTCTAAAGGAGCCACTCTTTCCTCGAGCGCTTTGGAAAAAGGAGATGGAGGAAAAGTGATCGTCTGGTCCAATGGCCTCACCTCTTTCTTAGGAAAAATCAATGCCGAAGGGGGAAAACTCGGGGGCAATGGAGGCTTTGTCGAAGTCTCCGGCTTAGAAACACTCGATTTCCATGGACTCGCCTCGACACTCGCCCCTTTTGGGCAAGCGGGAACTCTGCTTCTCGACCCCTCGCAAATCACCATTACGACAATGACCGCCAACGTGGCCCTCGGCAATTGCGGCTTTCCTGCGAATACCTACGCATCTACTGTGGCTGCAGGAACTCTCGCGGCTGGCGCTTTAGTCACACAGCTAGGAATGGCCAACACGATCATCACAACCGCGAATGGCACCTGCGGATCTCTTGCAGGGACAGGCGATATCATTATCACGAGCGACGTATCCTGGAACACAGCCTTTAGCCTCACTCTTCTTGCAGACAACGATGTCAGTGCGCAGGCTACCGTCAGCAATGCAGGGGTTGGAAATATTGTTGTTACAGCTGCAAGAGACGTAAATGTTGGAAGTACAATTAGCACGGTCAACACCGGCTTTTCAACGGGGGGAGCGCTCACAATGACGAGCACAACTGGATCGATTGCTCTACTCGGCGGAAGCGGAGCTACGAGCGCTGCCGCAGTAGGATCGACCGGAACTTGTACGATTTCGGCTCCTTTGGGAAACATCGTCATCACTGGAGGGACAGGAGATAGTTCCACCGCAAGCCTTGTTACACCGGGTACTTTGACTCTATCTGCAGGGGGCTCATTGAGTGTAACAGCAGGCTCCGGAATGAGCAGCGACGCCAGTATTTCAATGAGTGGAGCTGGGACTCATACCGTCTCTGTGACAGGAGATATCAACCTTATAGGAGGAAGCGTGCTCGCAAATGGCACCTTTCTCCAAAAAAACGGAGCTGGCACCTTGAATTTGACGGCTGGCGGCGCTCTTATATTACAGGGCGTAAGTGGCGGATCCCTCATTCAAGGGAGTGCAACCGGAGGAACTCTCAATTTAAATATGGGAAGCTTCCAAATGATCGGTGGGACAACCGCTCCTGGCGATACCGTCATCAATCCGCAAGCTTCTATTCTCAATATCAATTGCACTGGTGACATGCTCATGCAAGCAACCTCCCTCGGAGAGAGTACGATCACTTCAATCACTGCACCCGTGCCCATCACGCTCACTGTAGGGGGCAGCTGCACAATGACCTCAGCCTCTATATTGTCCCTATCGGGTGTGACCGCCACGATAGGAGGCAACTTTACGGTGCAAACGGCAAATGCATCCATCGCGAACACGGGAATTATCACAGTTTTAGCCGCTGCCGATATCTCTATTACAGCGGGAAATGATATTTCCATTTCAGGACTTTCACTTGCGAGATTGGGGATTGTCTCTTCAGTCAGTGGGAGTCTCCTCATGATCGCAGGAAGAAACCTTACATTGGGGGATTTCTCCGGCGTTTCTACCAGTGCGCTCAATAGTCTTACTCTGGTTTGCGATAATGACTTTCCCACAGCGCCTGGCATTGGCCCTGGAGCTTTTTCGATCGCTTCCACAGCTTCCCTTGCGAATGGAAACGCCATCCAAATTTTCACTGCAAGGCGCGATCTCAACTCGATCGATGGGACCATTAATGGAGCCACCTTTACCCCTGGTCCCTTATTAGTAGATAGCAATCAAGAGCGCTGGTTTGTCTATTACCCCAATTCCTACACCTTTGATCCTTTCGTGTTTTTCTATAAGGGGGGAGATCTTGCAGCCGCGGCCGCATCCGCCATTCCCCTCGTCGATTTTGCCAATTTCATGGAACTCTTCCGCGATCTTCATCCCTTTAGCGAATATATCGACCTCGCCATCGAATTTTCCGTTTTCAATGGGGGGCCAAATGACTACTTTATCCGAACCCGAACATTTGAAAATATTGACGTGACCAGCCAGGTCAGCCCCAACGAAGACCCCGCCTACGACAGACGCCCAAAATTTAGGTAATTTCTTCTTCAAAGGGCATAGAAGCAAGGTTGCGACAGGCAGTGAAGTATTCACAAAAAGGTAAAGAATTAAAACAATAATCCCCCGTTCCTTCTCTATTTATAAAGGAACAGTATTGTAATATATAAACGGCTATTTCAGATGTATTGCCGAAGTGCTTCTCTAGATCAGATTGGTTAAATTTGTATTCGTTACTTCTTCCGGAAAGAATACTGAAGTTATTAATATACCCATCAATTAATTTCTTAGGATCTTCTGATGAAACTATTTTAGAATCTCTCGATATGGCTAATAAAATCTCATCTAATTTCAATGCATGATAAATTATAAAAACTTCCCTGAGGTTAAAATCAGGTTTTTTAAATCTGGCTCGAAGATCTCGAATTTCATCCAAGCTTAAGCGATTGACTACTTCGATGAGAATTTGAGTTTCCGGATTGTCCTTAAAGACTTCATTGCATCTGAAACCTCTGCTGTATTTATCCCGTTCCTTGCAGAACTCTCTGTAACCGCCGATGCATTCTTCACGTTCTTTTATAAGTTCTCTAGATGTTCTTAGGAGCTTGAAAGCATTGGTTGCAAATGTACCTAAACGATTATCATTGCGCTCATAAGAGATCGCCATCTCGAGCATTTTTCTAAATCGACTATTATCACAGAGTAGCTCGCGATGAGCGGAGAGCTGATTCTCAGAAAGAATCTTTTCATTCAGTGAATGATTAATAAAAGAATTTGGAGTCGGTTTAACACCTGTTATGCTCATTTTAAACCTTTTTTAATGAGATATTATGCCCTATTTAGCTATATTATGTCCATTATTCTACTTCTTTAAAAATCTTTTCGAAGACGCGCAAGAGTTCATCGCGGCTGAGATAGGTGATTTGATCTTCCCCGCCGATGATATCTTCTAAAAGCCCCTTTTTCCGCTCGATGAGGTCGTGGATATGCTCCTCGATGGTGTTTTTTGTGACGAGCTTAAAGACCTGCACCCCGCGGTTTTGCCCGATGCGATGGACGCGGTCGGTGGCTTGGTTTTCTTTCGCGGGGTTCCACCAGCGGTCGTAGTGGATGACGATGGAGGCAACGGTGAGATCGATGCCGACGCCGGCCGCGAGAAGCGAGGCGACGAACACTTCGCACTTCGGATCTTCGCGGAAGCGGCGCAGTTGCTCGCTCCGGTCGCGGGTCGAGCCCTTAATCGAGGCGAAGCCAATCCCTTTTTTCCTTAAATGGGCCTCAATGATGGCGAGCATTTCTAGATATTGCGAGAAGACAACCACCTTCTGGCCGCTGTCGCGCGCCTCATAGAGGAGTTCGACGAAGAGATCCCACTTGCCTGAATGATGGGAGGTGTAATTTTTTATGTCTCCCGTGATGAGGCAAGGGTGATCGCAAATTTGCTTGAATTTCGAAAGCGCAGAGAAGACATGGACATAGGAAATCGGTTTAGATTCATCGCGCAGCTCTTGATAGACCGTATTCCGCATTTGAAATGCGACATCTTTATAGAGCGTTTTCTGTTCATCGGAGAGATCGCAATAGGCCACCTCCTCAATCTTCTCGGGCAGATCGGTGAGCACTTCGCTCTTTTTGCGGCGGAGAATGAAGGGCTTGATGAGGCGGCCGAGGAGCGCCATTTTCTCTTCATCCCGATCTTTTTCAATGGGGTTGATGAAGACATCGCGGAAGACGGGATCTGAAGGCATGTAGGAAGGAAGGACAATATCGAAAAGAGACTTCAATTCCCGCAATCGATTCTCTATCGGCGTGCCGGTAAGGCCGAGCTTCATTTTCGAATTAATCCCGCGAAGAGCCAAATGCGTTTGGGATGCATGGTTTTTAGCGATCTGGATTTCATCGAAAAAGGCCACCTCAAAGCGAATCTGGTTTAGATTTTCCCGACCTGTGCGGAGAATTCCATACGAAGTGAGCAGCAAGTCATACCCCGTCTCGAAATCTTCCAGCGATCTCTCTAAACCGTAATAAGTACAGACGCGCACCTCCGGCAAAAAGCGCTTGAGCAGCTCTTGCCAGTGGTAAATCACCGACGTAGGACAAACGACGAGATATTTATTCCGCCTATCGGGATCCTCATTCACCACTGCTGCAAGAAGCGCCATCGCTTGGTGCGTTTTCCCCAATCCCATATCATCGCAAAGGAGGCCCGATAAACCGTGACAGTAGAGAAACCACAACCAGTGCAGGCCCTGCTCTTGATAAGGGCGGAGAGTCGATTTTAAGCCTGAAATATCGAGGAGGCGGTTCGTCTCCATCCGATTGAGCTCTTCCAGAAGATTCCTCGTCTCTTTTGCATCGGGATCTTCCCCTCGCGGCTCTTCGATCTGCTCAAAAACCGTCAAGCGGATCCATTCGAGAGTATTGAGCCGAACAAATCCTTTTTTCCGGTCGAGGCGCCTTTTTTGCAGCTGCCGAATCCAGTTAAAGCGAGGCTCTTTGAGATTGAGCAATCCAGCAGGGGAAAAGAGATGTTTTTTTCGTTCTTGAAACGCGTCCCAAATGGAGAAGATATCGATGGTCCCCGATTCCGATGTATAGGCTAAATCGACCAGCCATTCTTTGCCCCGCTTCCGTTTATCGCGCAAAATCCTTCGGATCTTGAGCTTTAACTCAGCCGGTTTTTGCAAACGGGAGTCAATTTCAAGGATGTAGGGCTTCAGCGGCTCCAATTCATAGGCGAGAAAGGCTGCCTCTTGCGACGCGGGGATGACGCTTGACTCTCGATATCTTTCAGGTAGCCGAAATGCGGCGGGCACTTCAGAAAATCCTCTCCCTTCCAAATAGACATACTCTCCAAACATCTTGAGCTTCCCCGGATCGATCCCCGGCGCATATTCGACCTTGTGGGAAATGGAAATCTGCCCCTCCTCGTTCAGTCTCACCATCAGGCCAATTTTCTGCACGATCGGATCGGAAGAAAAAAAGCCTTGGACTTGCTCTAATTCTTCTTTATGAGTCGCAATGAAAGAAGATATCTCCTCTTTGGAGACATGAAGCCCGGGATGAAGAGGAAGTCTTCCCGCGCTCTCTTTTTTCATGTAAAAGCCTTGCCCCTTGATGTAGACCCATTCATCAAAATGGTGGATCTCCTCATATTCTTCGGGAAAATTCAGC
>DATIHQ010000118.1:0-45346 GCA_035480535.1 Chlamydiales bacterium | reverse complement strand
AATGCAGAGAAGATCAAAACGGGAGAAGAGTTTTTTCGCAAAGCGGGAAAAGGTTTTAAAGCGATGCGCCGAGCGCTCGGAGAGTTTGCCGCTGACGAGAATGTTTTTGCATCCACTTTGCTTTAAAGCGGAAAGTAAATTCGGCCAAAAGTCACTCTCCACGAGGAGAAAAAGCTCGGGGCGAAACTGCTTGACCCAGCGGCGCACAACCCACTTGAAATCGACCGGAAGATAAGAAAATGCATCGGCGCCAACAAGAGAGCGCTTGGCCTCCCCATTTCCCGTTTCAGTTGTGGTAGTGATGAGAAAAAAATGGTTTGGGAAGCGCTTTCTGAGCTCGCGGAATAGAGGCTGGGCGGCTTTAATTTCCCCCACAGAAACGGCATGGAGCCAAATGACAGGTTTATTTGCCACCGGGAGAGAAAATCCAAATCTCTGCGCAAGGCCGGGATGCTTTTTTCCTTTCAAGAGAAAGTCGAGGAGAAGCTTCGGCGCAATCGCAAGGAGATAGAGTAAAACAATCATTTCATAACTATGTTCAACAGCTTATTGGGGACAAACACGGTTTTTAGGATCTCCCCCGTTAAATGCTTTTCCATTTCTGGTTTTTGCCTAACGAGCGCCATTAATTCTTCTTCCGTCTTATCTTTGGGAAGCTCAAAGCGGCCTCGCAGTTTTCCATTCACTTGGACGATATAAATAGCCGTCTCATCGACCAAATATTTTGGGTCGACAGGGGGAATCGGCGCAAAACTCAACGATTCCGTCTCACCCAGTTCTTGCCAAACTTCTTCCGCAATGTGAGGCGCAAAAGGATAGAGCATCTGCGCAGCCATTTTTAGGCAGCTGCGCGGATAGGCGGGAAGCGGAATGAAGGCATTGAGAAATTCCATCATCTTGGCGATCGCCGTATTGAATTGGAGCGCTTCAATATCTTTCGTAACCGCATCGACGAGGCGATAGGTCAGCTTCAAAGCCTCTTCATTCCCCTCTTCCGTCACCTTTTCAGAATAGAACATGTCGTAGAAGCGGTTGAGAAAACGGCGGCACCCATTCACCGCATCGGTATTCCAAAGTTTTTCCCTCTCAAAAGGCCCCATGAACATCTCATAGAGGCGAAGCGCGTCGGCGCCAAACTCTTCAATGATCTCATCGGGAGAAATTCCATTGAGCTTTGACTTGGACATTTTTTCCATTTGGACGATCAATTCCTCTCCCCCATCGCTCGAGAAGAAGCGCCCTTCTTTTTCCACCACATCGTTGGGATTGAGATATCCCCCTTGCTCCCGCTTAAAAGAGCGGGCCGTAACGAGGCCCTGGTTCCGCAGCGTCATAAAAGGCTCAGCCGTGTGGACATAGCCTGCATCATAGAGAACTTTATGCCAGAAACGAGAATAGAGAAGATGGAGAACGGCGTGCTCAACGCCTCCCACATACATATCGACCGGCATCCAATATTTTTCTGCCCCGTGGCTCCACGCCTCTTGGCTATTCTTTGGATCGCAAAAGCGTAGGTAATACCAGCAAGAGCCGGCCCACTGGGGCATCGTATTGGTTTCCCGAAGCGCTTTCTTCCCAGTTTTGGGATCGGTAACCTCCACCCAGCTTCTCACCTTTGCGAGCGGACTTTGCCCCGCTCCTGCCGGCTTATAATCGTCCAGCTGCGGCGGCGTAAGGGGCAGCTCATCCAACTCGAGGGCGCGCATCGTTCCATCGGCAAAATGCAAAATCGGAATCGGCTCTCCCCAATAGCGCTGGCGGGAGAAAAGCCAATCGCGCAATTTGTAATTGACCGTCCTCTTCCCTTTGGAATGTTCCTCGAGCCATTGGATCGCCTTTTCTTTGGCAGCTACCACAGTCAACCCATCGAGAGAAAAATCTCCAAATGTACTATGGATTGCCTTTCCCTCTTCATCATAAACAGGGAGTATCGGCAATTTATAGATCTTGGCAAATTCACGATCCCGCTCATCATGTGCGGGAACTCCCATCACAGCTCCCGTCCCATATCCCATCAAAATATAGTCGGCAATCCAAATGGGCACCTTCTTCCCCGTCACCGGATGAATTGCATAACTCCCCGTCCACACTCCCGATTTTTCCACTCCAAGATCGGTGCGCTCCAGATCATTTTTCCCCGCAGTTTTCTTCCGGTACGCCTCTACAGCTCCCCGCTCGCTTTTCGTCGCAATCGCATCGATCAGCGGATGTTCCGGCGCTAACACCAAATAGGTCACTCCCATCAACGTATCGGGACAGGTGGTAAAAATCAGAATCGGCTCGTGCGTCTTTTCCTCGACAAATGTGGCGGTACATCCCTCGCTGCGGCCAATCCAATTCGACTGCGCCTTCTTCAAATGATCGGGCCAATCGAGCAGATCCAAATCAGCCAACAGCCGATCGGCATAAGCCGTAATCCGCAAAATCCACTGCTTCAGCGGGCGCCGCTCAACGGGATAGCCCCCCTCTTTCGCGCGCCCATTTTCCACTTCTTCATTCGACAGCACAGTTCCCAAAGCGGGGCAATAATTGACATTCATCTCCGCTTCATAGGCTAATCCCTTTTCAAAGAGCTTCGTGAAAATCCACTGCGTCCATTTGTAATACGATGGATCGCTCGTCGCGAGTTCCCGATCCCAATCGTAGCTAAATCCCAGCGACTCCAACTGCCGCCGATAGGTATCGATATTCGCCTTTGTCGTAATCGCTGGATGCGTCCCCGTTCGGATCGCAAATTGCTCAGCGGGCAACCCAAAGCTATCCCATCCCATCGGATGCAAAACATTAAAGCCCCTCTGCCGCTTATATCTCGCGATGATATCGGTTCCCGTATACCCGGTCACATGGCCCACATGCAGCCCCGCTCCCGATGGATAGGGAAACATATCCAAGACGTAATATTTTGGTTTTTTCGGATCGACGACAGACTTATAGGTCTTTTGTTCTTTCCAGATTTTCTGCCATTTTTTCTCAATGGCGCGCGGCTCATATTTCGGTTTCATAAGGATCAATTCTTTTCGTTAAAAAGCAACTATAGCACCCCCGTCCCCTTCTCAGCAAAAACTTCTTGATTTTAAAGATCTATTTAAGATATAATTGACCCCATTATGAGCACCTTTGACATCGTCCCAAGCGCAGATGAGCGCGACCTTTGTTTCGTTTGCCATGCAGAACTGGGCAATCACCCGGCCTTCCCTGCATTTGCCCATACGACCGCTGGGAAAACCCACTACGTTCATTTATTCTGTTTTCAAACATGGTCTGCATTGGTTCAAGATCCTGAAAGGAGGCCTGACCACCCGATGTGTGTTTGCAAGACTCCGATTCCTGAAGCGGATCAGGAGAAGTTCGACGCAGCAGTCATCGATGTGTTGACAGGCCCAGCTTATTACCAGCAGGAGCGGCGGGCAATCGCTGCAGCATCTACTGGAGATCTAGATATAATTCGCAAGATCACTCAAGGCGGCTATCTTTCTCCCCCTGAGCGCATAGACGCCCTCTCGAATGCAGCCGCCCATCCAGAAATCATCCCCCTCTTACTCCAAAATGTAAGGATTCCTCAAGAATATGATGGTGATCTCGGCATGTTATTAGGCACCGTTCTTTTCAGTAATAGCCCATCGAACGCCGACCAAGTATTGGCCGCCCTTCTGGCCATCCTAGCAACAGGCATTATCGATCAAAGAGATTGCGACACTCTGATTGAGTCCGTGGCAGACACCCCATTTTCTATTCTCATTCCCAAGCTATTGCCCCACTGCCCCATTTCAGATGAGGCGCGAGGAAGAGCGGTGATTGCGCTATTGGAACATGAAAACCTCAAAATGGCCAACTTCCTCTTAAAAACTGGCCCCGTTCCTACTGAAGACCTCAAAGAAGCGCTGGAGCTATTCAAGAAATGAGCATCTTTGACCTCCCTCCTAGCGCGGGCCTCCGCGACCCTTGCTACCTCTGCCACGCCGAAGTGGGCAACTATCCCTCTTTGCAGGCTTTTGCCCATACGACTGCTGGCAAAACTCATTATGTTCATTTGACTTGCTTTAACACATTAACGGAATTGCTCACTCCCGGATCCATAGTCACATGTGTTTGCAATACTTCAATTCCTCAAGATCGCTGGAACGCGTTCACCAATGTATTTAGAACCAGGGTAACAAATAACATAGCCCTTCAAACTCAGCACCAGGAACAGCTCCACGCGGCTGTAACTGTCGGAGATATCGAAACGATCCGCCGGCTCACCCAGGGTGGACATATTCCCCTCCCCATTCGCATGCAACAGCTAAGAAGATCTGCCCCTCATCCAAAAGTCATCCCCCTCTTACTTCAACATATAAGAATTCCTCCAGAATATGCCTCTGACTTTGCTGAGTTATCGATCACCGTTGTTTATTATAGAACACGCAGCAATCCCGACGATGTTCTAGCCGCTCTTGCTGCAATTTTAGCAACAGGGCTGATCAGCGAATCAATTCGGTGTCGACTGATCGATTTGATGATAAATGTGAAATATTATGAAATCATCCCCAAGTTTCTTCCTCTATGCCAGATTTCAGACATTGCAAAATGGAGATTGATTTTCAAACATTTGAACACAGCCAATGAGGAAACGCTAGAAGCCTTTTTCAAGAGCGTTTCTCTTTCCTTTGAAAATTTTAAGAAAGCTGTAGAATCAGTTGAGGAAGAGAGAGGGCTCTCTATTAATTGAGAACCGGGCCTAAATCGACTTGAATTTGAGCAGATCCGATCGCATCGGGCTTCTCCAAAGTAAAGGAAGCGCTCGCATCGAACGGGACTGGCTGCTCTACAGGTTCTTTGCTGAAATCTTCTGTCAATCGATGAGTGATGATTCCACTTAAAGAACAGTTTACAATAACACACCCACTTTTGTCCGTTGCCACATTCGTCACAGAGGCCGCCAGTGGAGGAATCGCCGGATTGAACCCTTGTTCGACTATACATTGACTTAAGATGGCATCCCGCAGATCTATCAGAGATCTTTGACTAGCCACATTAGAAAGAGTGGCTAGGTGTTCTTGATTTCCATCCACTAAATCATTCAGTTTTCCAGCCAGCGATGAAGAGGAAGGTTCCTGGCGATCTCCATTGATTTGAAATTGAGAAGGATCGTTATATCTCCCTGCATCTCTATCAAAAACTCTAGCTACTTTAACTACTTCTCCGCTTCCTAATGGGACCTCTACTAGAGGAGAAGGTTTTGAAGTGCGATCTAAGAGTCCGATAACATTTAATTGATCGGAAACAAGGCTCTCTTTTCCCGCAGGATTCAACAATACCCAGAAATCGGAACGAGATTCTTTGGCTGCAGCCGCCACAGGATCTTCAGCCGGTGGTGGTGCAGACCTTAAAAAACTGGGTACAACTCCTAAAAAAAACGTCATAACTCCTCTATATGAAGCCCCGAGTATACCCCTAAAAATCAGTTCCTGTGAATTCAAATCATTTCTTCAAACCCAGCCCTTTAGCCCCCTCTTCCAGTACGGTTCTGGTGAGTCCCAGGATATTGAGTGCGAGCCCCAATCTCCCTGCCTCCTCGACCCCAACCACCGAAGAGGCCCATAGGCAAAATCCCACCTTGGATTCCCCTTTCTTAAATAGCGCTTGCACAACCCGCTCTTTCAAAGAAAAAGGAGAGCGAATCGATCGAATCTCCCTTCTGCAATCGGGGCATGTTTTTTCTCGTGCAAGCCAGAAAGTGAGGCATTCTCTGTGATAGAGATGTTTTTCCCCCTCCGCCGCCGTATGTCGAACAACAGCCCCTCCCCTAATCTCTTCTTGAGACATAGGGGTCTCTGTCTCCCCTATCACCTTTTTGTCCAAATCCCCCATGCAAATAGGACATGTTTTTACATTCCCCTTCTCATCATTAAGAAACTCTAGACTGGGCTTGTTGACCCATTGGGACAAACCATACACAGCGATGGGAAGGCAAATCCCTGTCCACAAAAAGGGAGCCGCCCCATTTTGCAAATAGTAAACAGCCCATCGCCAACTGAGAGGAGGAATCGAGTCACACCATATCCAATAAGAACAAACCCGAACCGGATTCACTGCCCAACGATAAATCCCACTTGCTGCAGACACAATAGGGCCAATCATATGGCGGCCATAGGCCTCACCGATCGCCGAAAGCATTCCAAACCTCTTTGAGGGCAATCGTTTTACCAAAAACGAAGACAAAATCAAATGATTATTTTTTTAATTGATAGGCGGCCAAGATGGCTCCCCTGTGGGAAAATGTTAAAAGTCCAAACAGGCAGTTGTTAAAATAGAGCTTCCCTGATATTGTTGCAGAACATTAGCTTGTAGTAACTTATGAACTTATATGTTAATTCATCTGGAGCGGGGCTGTTAAATTTCCTGGAGAGAGGGGCTGCAAAATGGTAGAACCAAAATTTAAGCATTATGACCTAGAACTTAAGGAACCCCCTTTTGAATCTCCGTTAACCGATTTAATCATCGATTTGAACCATCTTCGCAAGAAACAGCTCGCTGGAACGACTCCCGCTAGGGTGTTCTTTCAGCTCAAAAGCATTTTTCATATTATGGAAAGCATCGGGTCGGCTCGCATTGAGGGCAACAATACCACGCTTCTGGAGTATATTGAGACTAAACTAGAGGAAAAAAAAGATGTACCCATCGGGATTAAAGAGATTCAAAACATCGAAAACGCAATGGGTTTCATTGAAAAAAATGCAAAAAGTCAGCCGATCACTCGAGCGTTTATCTGTGAAGTTCATAAAATGATTGTGGATGGATTGCCTCCTCCTCCCAAAGGAGAGGGCGATCGAAACCCTGGCGAATATAGACAATCCAACTTACAAATCAACCAGTCTCAACATTTGCCACCCGATTCTTTACAAGTCAAAGACTACATGGACGAATTGTTCGATTTTATCAATAGAAACGACAGCCCAAAATACGATCTCCTGAAAACGGCGATTGCTCACCATCGATTTGTCTGGATTCATCCCTTTGCCAATGGAAATGGCCGAACAGTGCGTCTGTTTACTTATGCGATGCTGATCAAGCTGGGTTTCAATGTGAATGTGGGCCGGATCATTAATCCAACAGCCGTCTTCTGCAACAATCGCAACAATTATTACAAATATCTCGAAAAAGCCGACAGCGGCGAAGCTGTCGGTATTTTGACGTGGTGCGAATATGTTCTTCGAGGATTGAAGGAAGAGATTGAAAAAATCGACAAACTCCTAGACTACGAATACCTGGCAAAGGAAATATTAATCCCGACGATCAACCTTTCTCTTGAAAGGAGATACATCGTCGACGTTGAGGCAAATATTCTTCGTAAAGCCATCGATAAAAAAACAATGCAATCAGCAGATCTAAAAGATATTTTCCAAGGGAAACACAGCTCTGAAATCTCACGTCAAATTAAGAAATTGGTCGACAAGAAAATGCTCGAGAAAGAAACCCCTCGAAGCTATGGGATTGGTTTTGGAGATAACTATTTGTTGCGCGCGATCATTAAGATACTCGGAGAAAAAGGGTTTCTGCCCGACCTAGATGTAGGTGATTGAATAGTCTACGCTATTTTTTCAAGTGATAATAGGCCAGGGCGACGCCCCAAGGAAAGCGGACAGTAAAAGATTTTTTGAGTTCCAACGAAGGCAATGGATAGCTAATCGTAATCACCTTGGCCCCAACCGGCAACTCAGCCAATTTTTGCTTCAGCCGATCCACGGCCGCATCATCGAGACAGGTGCCATAGAGATAGACAACCGTGTAAGAAGAGAGGTCGGCCCCTTCCATATCCTCGCGGCTAAAAGATAGCTTTGATACTCGGAATAGAGCCTTGAGCCCTTTTGCAACAGCGACAAATTGGGGCACCCATTCGATGCCATGTGTTTGGCAGCCGATGAATTCCGCCATCCAGAAACATCCCTTGCCCCTGCCCGAGCCGAGTTCCAGAAAGCGATCCTGAGGGCCAATCTCGCAAACCCGAGCGATTTTCTCCAACGTAGCCAAAGGCGTCTCGCCGTAAGCATAAATATCGGCGGCCTTTTTTCTCTGCAGGAACTTGCGGCAGGTGCGATAGGGATTGGAGAAGAGAGCCACCAACCCAAAACAGAGATCGATCAGGGCAAATCGCGGCCTGCGATAATAGCGCCGAATGGTGCGTATCTGCTCGCGCATCAGCCGCAGTTTAATAGAGACAATTGACATAGGAGAGAAATTATACAGTTTTCACCAATTGATGTGGTGGCCGATGTCGACTGGCATGAAGCTTTTGAAGGGCAGGTTATGCTCTTTCATCGCCAAATAAAGATCATAGGGCGGGCGGTCAATCGGCTCATCGGAGAGGCGAAACGTCTTCCAGTGCATCCCCAATGAGAGGCGCGAGTGGACTTCTTTGTGGATGAGGACGGCCTCGTGGGGGCCGATGTGGACGGGGGCCATGAATTTTTTGGGGGAATAGGTGCCAATGGGGATGAGGCTGAGATCCATGTAGGGCCAGTGATCTCCTATCGATTTAAAATCCATCCTGTTGTAACCGGTGTCGCCGGTGAAGTAGAATCTCTTGCGCGGCTGGGGCGTCTCGACGACGTAGCCATTCCAATGGGTTCTGTTTTGATCCCAAATCGTCCTGCCGGAGAAGTGTTGCGCCGGGACCGCGGTGATGGCGCATTTTTTGGATGAATGGGTTTTCCACCAAGAGAGTTCGATGGCGTCGATGCCGCGGCGGCGAAACCAGGAAGAGAGCCGCTCGGGCACAATCCACTCGATCTGCGGATGGAATTGATGGAGCGCGCGGACGGTTTTTGCATCGAGATGATCGTAGTGATTGTGACTGATGAGGACGATGTCGATCGGAGGAAGATCAGCGAGAGGAATGGCCGGTTCTTCTTGACGCTTGAGGCGGGGAATTGGAATGGGAGAACAATAATCTTCCCAAACAGGGTCGGTGAGAATGAAGAGGCCGTCAATTTCAATGAGAAACGTGCTGTGGCCAATCCAAATGGCCGAGGGAAGATGCCGCTCAAAGAGATGGGGTTGCGCAGGATACTGGAAACCTAAAGGAGGCGGCAGCTTCGGGAGAGGATCGTCATATGTCCCCAATTTCCAAAGCAATACATCCCAAAAGGTGCGGTAGGTATCGATAATATGTCGGTTTTGATATCTCATTGTAACCCTTCATATCGCTAATTAAATGATTTATCTACAAGAGGCAGTTGCCGTTCGAGCCCGAGCCCGAGCCCGCGCGCGTGCCCGAATTACTTAATGCTAAATTATTTGCAGTTAACAAAATCGGGCTCGGGCTCGCACGCGGGCTCGGGCTCGATTGGGAAATAAAGATTTTTAAGAGGGAATTTGATATATTGAGGGTAATCCCAATAAGTATTTGTTATGCAAAACCCTGCCGCTCTCACACGTTATCCGGTAGGAAGCATTCGAGAGCTGTGGTCTTTATCGCTGCCCTTGATGATTTCTACTCTGGCGACCCTGTTCATGATCTTCACGGACAGGATCTTTTTGGCCCGATACTCCATCGAGGCTTTGAACGCGTCTGTCAACGCGGGGACTCTCGCTTGGGCCTTTATGGCGGGGATTGGAATGATCACTGCGATGTCCGAGGTCTTTGTCGCTCAATACAATGGCGCTAGGCGATTGGATCGCTTAGGCGTCCCTGTTTGGCAAATGATCTGGTTTGCTCTATTTTCTTTTGTCTTGTACGTTCCCCTTGCGATTTGGGGCGCCCCCGCGATCTTTGGGGAAGGCTCCTTGGGCCACCATGAAATTGTCTATTTCCGCTGGCTAATGCTCTTTTCCCCCAGCTATGCCTTGATGACCGCCTTTGCCGGGTTTTTCATCGGCCGGGGGAAAACAAAAATGATGATCCTGCTGGCAATCGTCGCCAATCTCATCAATATCGTTCTCGATTGGGTCTTGATCTTTGGCGTTCCTGGCCTGGTTCCAGAGATGGGCATTCAGGGCGCCGCCATTGCCACCTGCTTTGGCTATTGCTTTGAATCGGCAGCCCTCGCCTATTTATTTTTGCGCAAGGAAAACCGCGTGAAGTATGGAACGGGAAAATGGCAGCTAAATTGGGAAGAGATGAAGAAGTGTTGGAAGGTGGGGATTCCGCAAGGGATTTTTTGCTCGCTCGAAGTCTTTGGCTGGGCTGTCTTTTACTGGATGATGACAAGCCTCGGAGAAAAACACATCACGATCTCCAGCATTTGCCAAAGTTTTGCGATCCTTCTCTCCTTTTTCTGCGAGGGATTGAGCCGCGGCGCAGCGGCTGTCGCAGGGAACTTAATTGGCGCCAAGAGGCAAGATTTGGTGAATAAAGTCCTTCGCTCCGGCTTTTATCTCCTCGTATTTTTTTCTTTGGCCACCTCGCTATTTTTAGTGGTCGATCCAATAGACACGGTCCGCCTTCTTTTCTCTGGAGCAAAAGGCCTTGATCCCTCTCTGCAGTCTTCCCTGAAGATCTGTATGATCTTCACTTTTATTTATATGTTCTTCGATGGCCTTCGCTGGGTTTTTTCAGGGCTTCTCGTCGCTGCGGGAGACACTCTCTTCTTGCTCATCGTCGGCTCTCTTTCTGTGTGGGTCTTTTTACTCCTGCCTGTCTATGCCTTTGTGGTGCAAAACGCCCTCCCCGTCGAATATGCTTGGGGGTTGACGATGGTCTATGGCGCGCTTTTCTTTGCGGTTTACTGGATCCGCTATAAGAAAGGAGCTTGGCAGAAAATCGATCTCATTACACCGGCAGAAAACAAAATTGAGACGCTTTCCGAGTCTCTCGGAACCACGCTTCCTGATCCATCAGAGTGACTTTCGCATCATCCTGGCAAAAATAAACACGCCTTCCATCGATCACAATTGAGCGATAAGAAATATAATGGCCGTTCGTTGGCAATTCTCCAATATGAACACCGAACCCAACTAAAGTGTAATTGGCGACTCCTTGCTGAGTCTCGAGAGGAAAGATTTGTGGAACTGCGATAGGGTAGTCGAGTTTTACCGGGCGATCCGCCATTCCGGGGAACCATTTGGGGATCACTTTAGCTACCCAAGTTTGGACAGGAGAGATCTTCGCTACGCGATTCACATGGATTCGAAGAACAGCAGGAGGCTGCACAATCTGAGTCACTTTTAGAATCCGCTTATATTTTTGTTCCTTTCCATTGAGGCTTACTTTTGGATGCTTTTTTTTATCATTGCGAAAATTTTCCAACAATTTAATCAGATCGGGCGCTCCCTCTTCAGGATCCATCCCCAAAATAAAACCCCAACAATGCATTTTTTCACTGACAATGGGGTTGTTGGGAAGCGGGATAAGGCCCCGAACATCGTAATGATTTTCCTCATAGATGAGAACCTTCTGGCTGTTAGGCAGTAACTCGAGACTATAGGCCCACGCTTCTCCCGCATCGATTTGTATGGCGGGCGAAGGATCGAATGGACCAATTAAGCTCAATGCTTCGCGGAGCATTTGCGAATCCGTCCTGACAGCCGCCTGCCTTTGAAGAACCGCCGCATCATAACCTTGGACGAGAAACTCATTGAACTTAGGCAAGATTTTCTGAAGGTTTAAATAGGCATCGCAAAAATCCAAGAATCCCTTTTTATAACTTTCTTCTTCATACCGCTTGAGAAACTCGGCAAAGGCATTAGGAAGGGGCTGAGGAGGATTGAACCCTGCAGCAAAATTGTGAAAAGCCTGCATTAATCCATCCTGAACTTCCCTCTCTTCACGCGCAACATATTGATTAAAGAGTTCATAATTTAGAGGAAGCGAGGTGTTGAGCCATCGGACGACAGTGCGCCGTTCTTTGAGAAATAGGGCAAAGGCATCGGGAACAGGTTTTGGCGGAATGAGTTCTTCATGGAAAGCGCGAAACTCTTGAATGATGTCAAGAGGCACCTCATACTGTGCGATATATTGAATGAAAGGCTCTAAGTCTAAAGGAATTGGAGTTCTCAGCCACTGAGCGACAAAAGGTTCACATTCCAAAAGCTGCACAAGCGAATTGACCCAGCAATTCATTCCGGTTCGATAGATCCCTCTCGGCGCATTTTGGGGAATTCCAGCTGGCAAAGGCAACTCGAAATGGATGGGGCGCTCTGGAATTTTTTCAATCAGCGATGGACTCGATATAACAGCTTTTTGAGAAGGGGGCTCCGATTGGAAAAAGAAAGCCGCTAATGTTGTGGCTCCTAGAGCGATCATAGGAAGAAAAACAGCATGAAAGGCCACTGGCAGAAGAACCCCTGCCATCCAAACAGCGGAAAAAATAAAGAAAATTTTCACTGCCAGTTGCGCAATCGCCGCGATGACGACCTTTGCTTTCGGTGAAATCAAAAAATCGCAAATACCCGATTCTTTTGCAAAACTGGATGTTGCTCCAACCGCAGACATGTCCTCATCCCATCAAAGTGATGGGAATTGAATCCGTTAGCTCCCGATCCCCAAAAAATTGGATGGGACCTGGGTAGCGGTAGTGATCTTCAATTTCCCATGCCTTTCTATGGCGGGAGAAATATACAAAAGGTCCTTGTTTGATGTCTACCAATGCTTTCTGAATGACCGGCTTTTCTTTTCCTTTGCGCATTTCAAAATGAATTAAATTCACGATGGGAACAGCTTTCAGCTCCCATTCTTCCGCCGGTCTCTTAAGATTTTGTATGGCGCAGATCATCCCGGTCAATCCCTCTCGTACACACAAGGCGGCTAGCAACCCAAGCGCATAGCAATAGTTCGCATCGAAATTCGTCGGCATGCAGGCTCTTCCTTCATATCCAAGAAAATGACCTTGCGCGGAGAACTTTCCTCCTCGACTCTTCATTTCCTCTGTCACCAGATCGATCAATAATTGCTCTGTTTGGATCGAAGAAAGTTGCACATTTCCATGCGGATCTCGATCCACTAACAACTTCTGGATCTTTTCAGGGAGTTTGCCTTCAGGAATAAATTCAATGAGTCCTTCGGGCACCAAAATCACTCCATATTCTTTGCCCGCCTCTTTTCTTCTGCAGATGAGATCGGCGACCTCCGTTACAATGGTCTCAAGCCCCTTCCTTTCCTCCCCGATCAGCGCCAAATTCGGGCGAGTGGCCCGCGCGCATTCCAGCGTAATATGGGAGGCGGAGCGCCCCATCAATTTAATAAAATGGTAATACTTTTTTGCTGAGATCGCATCGCGGGCGATATTGCCGATGATTTCAGAATAGGTTTTGCAAGCTGTGTCGAAGCCAAAGGAAATCTCAATCCCTTCTCCCCGCAAATCTCCATCGATCGTCTTCGGAACGCCAATCACCCTCGTCCCACATCCCTTCTCCAAGAAATACTCAGCTAAAATCGCCGCATTCGTATTTGAATCATCTCCCCCCACAACCACAAGGCCATCCAGACCCAACCTCTCACACGTTTCTCTCGACGCCTCCAGCTGTTCCGCCGTTTCAATCTTCGTCCGCCCAGAACCCAGCAGATCGAATCCCCCCTGATTTCTATATCCTTCAATTTCCTTCCCAATCCTCTTTGACTTTCCCTCGACAATCCCCGAAGGCCCGCCCAGAAAGCCAATCACCTCGCCATCCCCTACCGCATCATAAATCGCCGCAACGACATTATGTCCTCCCGAGGCCTGCCCCCCAGAAAACACCACCCCCACCTTCAACGCCCCCCACGCCTTTCCCCTCCCTCTCTCAACCCGATACATTTCCTGATCAAATGTTCGAGGAAAAACCTTCTTCAATCCCTCCCCACCCTTCTTCCCGCTCGCCCTAAACGCGACATTTTTCAAATCGCGCAAGATCGCAGGAACAACAGGCTGATACTCCAATCGCTTTTTCTGAAGGGGGCTTACATCTAACATGATGCTAAATATTTTTACGCAATGAGGAAATAATGTAAACCCCAAAGGAAAATCTGAAATCTGATTTCAGATTTTATTTCCCTTGTGTTATACCTGATCCTTGTAAAACTTGAGCTGCACTATGTCTGTAAAATATATCTTTGTGACAGGCGGGGTCGTCTCCTCGCTGGGAAAAGGCCTCACCGCCGCCTCCATCGGTCATTTACTCGAGTGCCGGGGAATCAAAATCGCCATGCTAAAGCTCGACCCTTACTTGAATGTCGATCCAGGAACAATGAATCCATTCCAACACGGCGAAGTCTATGTCACAGATGATGGCGCCGAAACAGATCTCGATTTAGGCCATTATTACCGCTACACCCACTCCCCCCTTTCTCGCGCATCCAATGCGACCTCGGGACAAATTTACGATACGGTGATCAAAAAAGAGAGACGAGGCGATTATTTAGGGAAAACCGTCCAGGTGATCCCCCATGTAACCGATGAAATCAAAACGAGAATCCTCGCCTGCGCTAATCAAGATAAAGACACTCAGGTCGTCATTGTGGAGATTGGGGGAACTGTCGGCGATATCGAATCGCTTCCCTTCCTAGAAGCGATCCGCCAATTCCGCTATGAAAGATCAAAAGATTGCATCAATGTCCACCTCACCTATGTCCCCTATCTGAAAGCAGCGGGTGAAGTGAAGACGAAACCGACGCAACATTCGGTGCAAGCGCTTCGGGAAATTGGGATTGTTCCCGATCTCATTCTATGCCGTTGCGAAGAGTCTCTCTCCGATGAGATTAAGGCGAAAATTTCCCTCTTTTGCAATGTGCCGCAAGCAGCCGTCTACGATGAAAAAGATGTCGCTTTTAGCATCTACGAAGTGCCCTTAGAGCTCCACCGGCAAGGTTTAGATGCAATGATTTGTAAGATCTTGGAATTGAAAGGAAATAAACCCGATCTTTCAAAATGGGAAAAAATGCTCCATACCGCCCTCAATCCAAAAGGAAAAGTGGTCGTCGGCATTGTGGGAAAATATATGGACCATCAAGATGCCTACAAATCGGTTTTTGAAGCGCTTCATCATGGAGCTATTGCCGCAGGGGTCGATTTAGAAATCCGCCGCTTTGAATCAGATCGGATTGTGGAAGCGGGATCTGTCGAAAAAGCCATTGGCGGCTGCGATGGCTACGTGGTGCCTGGAGGCTTTGGAGAACGGGGCTGGGAAGGAAAAGTTCTCACAGCAAAGTATTGCCGCACAAAGGGCATTCCCTATTTTGGACTTTGCCTCGGCATGCAGGTGATGATTGTTGAATTCGCCCGCAACGTCCTCGGTCTGGAAAAAGCCCACTCCACTGAAGTCGACGTCAACACGCCCTATCCTGTCATTTCCATGCTCAGCGAGCAGAAAAAGATTCAGAATCTCGGCGGCACCATGCGCCTCGGCGCCTATCCCTGTGATCTTGCGAAAGATTCTTTGGCCTACAATGCCTACGGGAAAAAACTCATTTGGGAGCGCCACCGCCACCGCTACGAGTTTAACAATCAATATAAACAGCGTTTTGAAGAAAAGGGAATGCGTTTTTCTGGCACATTGGACAAGGAAGACCTTTGCGAAATCTCTGAAATTCCCTCTCACCCCTGGATGTTGGGAGTGCAGTTTCATCCGGAGTTTAAGTCAAAGCCTCTCGATCCCCACCCCCTCTTCCGCGACTTCATCCGCACATTAGCCCTAAAACATCGTTAATATGGGAAGAGTTGCGGCGATTGATTATGGATTGAAGCGGATTGGGATTGCTGTCTCTGATGCAGGCAAGAAAATTGCCCTGCCGCTGACAACTGTGGAGGGGGGCAAGAGGGCCATCGAGAATATCCGGCATGCTCTAAGGGAAAAAGAGGTGGAGAAAATCTTGGTTGGCTATCCATTGTTGATGAGCGGAAAAAGCGGCGAAATGGCTGTGATTGTGGAAAAATTTGCCCAGGAATTGGAAAAAGCCCTTGGAATCCCCGTCATTTTAATCGATGAGCGCCTCTCAAGTAGGCAGGCGGAAGCGGGATTAAAGGAGATTTCTTTGAACCGAAAAGAGAGAAGTGAGAGAATCGATGAGGTGGCAGCAACACTCCTTTTACAAAGCTATCTCGATCGATCTGTATGACTTTGACTGTTTCTCATCCGTCAGCCGAAGAGCTGTATGAAAAATTGCGGAATATCTCCGTAGATAATCCCGCTTGCACGTATACCTACGAGCGATGTCTCCGCTTAACCCCTCTCATCAAGCGCATTCAAGAACTAAAAGCAGAAAAAAATGCCCTGATTTTAGCCCACGTCTATGTCCATCCCGATATCGTCTTTGGTGTGGCTGACTTTGTGGGCGATTCATATGGCTTGTCCAAAAAGGCACTCGCCGCCTCTGAGGAAATCATCGTGTTCCCCTCGGTCCGCTTCATGGCCGAAACAGCCAAGCTGCTCAGTCCAGAAAAAACAGTGATCGATCCCAATCCAAATGGGGGATGCAGCCTAGCCGATAGCGTCACCGCCGAGGATGTCTATCGCCTACGGGAAAAATATCCCGATCATACCTTTGTCTGCTACATCAATACGACAGCTGCCGTGAAAGCCGCCTGCGATGTCTGCGTCACCTCTTCCAATATTTACCGAATCCTAGAAAATCTCCCCACAGATAAGATCTATTTTGTCCCCGATCGGTTGATGGGAGAAAATGCGCGCAATTTCCTTAAAAAGAAGGGGATCGATAAGGAGATCCTGATCTATCCAGGCACTTGCTATGTCCATGAACAAATTGAACCTGAAACCGTCGACTTCATTCGACAAAATCACCCCGATGTCGTCGTATTGGCTCACCCAGAATGTAAGCCTGAGGTAGTTGCGAAGGCCAATGTAGTGGGCTCAACCACCCAAATGCACCAATATGTCTTAGAGCACCAAGACGAAAAAAACCCATTCCTGCTATTGAGTGAATGTGGGGTGGCCTCAAGACTTGCGGTAGAAGCTCCCAAAGCTCGGCTTATAGGTGGTTGCACAATGTGTAAGTATATGAGATCCAATAGTTTAGATTCTATATCCAAGGCGCTTTCCGATCCTCTCCCCTCTCAGATCGTCGAAATTGATAGCGCAATACAGAAGCGGGCGAGAGAATGTATCGAAAGGATGTTTATCTATGCCGAAATCTAATCCCCTAATCGAGGAGGGCCGCGCCTCCCGGAATATTGACCCGTGTATCTTGGTTATTTTTGGGGCTACGGGGGATTTGACCGGGAGAAAGTTGGCGCCAGCTCTTTATAATCTGGGGCGGGAAGGGCTTCTTCCTCCCAATTTTGCCTGTGTCGGTTTTGCCAGACGAGAAAAAAGCCATGAAGCGTTTCGCGATGAGTTGAAACAAGATGTCGCCACCTATTCGCGCACCAAACCACTGGATGAGCCCTTTTGGAAGAATTTCCAAGAAAAAATCTTCTACCACCGCTCTGAATTCGATGATGATGAGGGATATAAATCACTTGCAGCATTCCTCTCGCAAATAGATAGCCGAAATGGGACGCGGGGCAATCGAGTTTTTTACCTTTCGGTACAGCCGAAATTTTTCCCCTTGATCATCGAAAAGTTGCGTAAGTTCGGACTCGTTTACGATGCAAAAAAAGTCACTGATAAATGGTCCCGAGTGATCATTGAGAAACCATTTGGCCATGATTCCGCATCGGCGGCCAAACTCCAAACAGAAATTGCCAAAAATCTCGATGAATCGCAGATCTACCGGATCGACCATTATCTCGGCAAAGAGACAGTCCAAAATCTTCTCGTCTTCCGCTTTGCCAATTCGATCTTTGAATCTCTTTGGAATTACAAGCATATCGATCATGTCCAAATCACCGTTGCTGAAGACATTGGCATTGGAACCAGAGGCCATTTTTTCGAAGAAGAGGGTCTACTGCGCGATATTGTCCAAAATCACATGATGCAGCTTCTCTCGCTTGTCGCTATGGAGCCCCCCGTCAATCTCTCTGCTCAGGCCATTCAAGATGAGAAAGTGAAAGTGCTCCAATCGATCCGCCCACTCACTCCAGAGGACTTTGAACAATGGGTCGTTCGAGGACAATATGGTCCCGGATTCATCAATGGAGAAAAAGTAGTTGGCTACGCCCAAGAAAAGGATGTCAATCCCCATTCCCCCATCGAAACCTATACGGCCATTCGCTTCTTCATCGATAACTGGCGCTGGGCCGGCGTCGTTCCTTTTTATCTGCGCGGAGGCAAAAGGCTCCCCAAACGGGGAACTGAAATCGCCATCATCTTTAAAGATGCCCCTGGAGTGCTCTTTCAGCTACAAGAACAGAAACATGACCGCAATGTCTTGGCGATCCGAATTCAGCCCGATGAGGGGATTGCATTAAAGATCAACTGCAAGGTTCCAGGCCCTACCAGCCCGATCCAACCCGTCAAGATGGATTTCCGCTACGGCTCCTATTTTGGTCAAAGCCCGCCGGAGGCCTATGAAAGACTCATCTGGGATTGCATCCTTGGGGACAGCACACTTTTCGCCCGCTCGGACGAAGTGGCCCATTCCTGGCAAATCCTCACCCCCATCCTCAACTATTGGAGAGCCCATCCTCCCAAGAATTTCCCCAACTATGCATCGGGCACTTGGGGCCCTGAAAAAGCAAATGAAATGATGGCAAAAGACCACCGCACCTGGCGCATTTTATGACAATACAGCAGATCATTGATCCTGCGAAGATTGAATCGGAGTTGATCCGCCTTTGGGAGGGACTCGCAAAAGAAAATAAAATGCGGGCCTGCCTATTTAACCTAATCGTGTTCAATCAACTTTCCGCTCGAACTGATTATGTGCGCAGCATCGTGCAGAAAGTGATCGGAAAATTCCCCTGCCGCGTTTTGTTCATCTCCTATGATCCCGATGCGAAGCAAGCCTATTTAAAAACTGCGGTTTCAGTCGTAACGCCTAAAAATGAGGAGAGCATCGCCTGTGATCATATCGACATTGGCGTGGCAGGTCATGATTTAAAACGGATCCCCTTTCTCCTCCTTCCTCACATCATTCCCGATTTGCCCGTTTATCTCCTCTGGACAGAAGATCCTTGCAAAGAGAATTCCCTCTTCGATGCATTAGCGAAACTCTCCCATCGACTCATCTTCGATTCCGAATGTGCCGATAATCTCATTGCCTTTTCAGAAAAAGTGCTCGCTTTGCATAAAACGGGAATCGAGATCGCCGATCTCAATTGGGCTCGCACCGAAGGCTGGCGCGATCTTCTCACCTCCACTTTCGATGCCCCCGATCGACAAGAAGCCCTCAAACATCTCGCCTCAGTCCAGATCACTTATAATGCAAAGGAAACAGAATTCTTTTGCCATCTGAAAGTCCAATCGATCTATTTGATGTCCTGGCTCTCTGCCCGTCTCAAATGGAAAATTGAGCCCGAAAAGAAAATTGAACCCACCAGATGGGAAAAGCTGGGACCAGGAACGATTGTTTCCGTAGAACTTAAAACAACGGATGAGCAATTATTTCAATGTATGCGCTTGCCCGATCAATATCACTACGTGGGAATCCAAATTTCCACTCTTGAAAAATGTGAACTCCCCTTTCAATTCCTATTGGGAAAAACAGCTACGGGACAATCACTCGTCCAAGAGATTACAAGAAAAGAGACAAGCGCCCATTACCTCGAAATGTTGAAAGAGCTGACGCATGGATGAAATTCAATCTTGGGATGAACGGAGAGATTATTTCATCGCAGGAGATGCCAAAGAGACGATTGCTTTTGCTGCAGAGCATTGGATCCACTCGGCAAAACGGGCCATTATGCAAAGAGGGCGATTTGCGGTCGCCCTCTCAGGCGGGTCAACTCCCAAAGCGATCTATGAAGCGCTCGCCAAATCATCCCACACTCTCGATTGGTCAAAAGTTTGGCTCTTCTGGAGCGATGAGCGAAGTGTCCCTCCCGATCACACTGATAGCAACTATCATATGGCCATGAGCAGCGGCCTGGCAAAGCTGCCCATTCCCCCCACCCAGATCTTTCGAATGCAGGCCGAGTCAAACTTAGAAGCTCAGGCCAAAGATTATGAAGAAAAGATTCACCATTATTTGGGAAAGCATCTCTTTGATCTCATCATGCTCGGCATAGGGGAGGATGGCCATACCGCCTCTCTCTTTCCCAAAACGACCGCCCTTGAGATGGAGGATCGTCTCGTCGCCGCGAATTACATCCCTGAAAAAAAGAGTTGGCGCCTCACTCTCACCTTTCCCTGCATCCACCAAAGCGCCCATTCAGCCATCTACGCCATCGGTCCCTCCAAGCAAACCATTGTCCCTCAAGTCCTACAGGCCGCCATCGTCTCTCCCTTCCCCGCCAGCCGCATCGGCACACCCGACCATAAAGCCCTCTGGGTTCTCGACAACGATGCATCTAAATTTTTAACTTAATAAAATAATCATTCCATATTTAATTAATTGCAAATTTGTTTTAAACTATTTGCAAAATCAAAAAGGAAAGGGATTATGGTAAAAGCTATTCAAAAATCTGCTACAGTTGAAACAACCGCAGCTGAAGCCCCAGTCAAGAGTCAATCTCCCCGTTTCACTTATATCAAGCCAAATATGAATTGGACGAGATCTGTGTCATTAGGTGATATGAAAAATCCTAATATCATCGCAAAGACATGTGCTGTATTCGTCATAGCCCTGGCGGAACTGCTAGTCAACTTCGCGATTCTCTTCGCCGATGGCGGTCTCTTCGTTGCAAATGAAGCCTGCCACCTCTACGACTATCTCAAACAAAAACTGGCCGATAGAAATGTCAAACCCATCGAAACAGAACCAGCAAAGCTTCCCTCTCAAGAAGGGATAAAAGCCGACATGAAAACTCAGCCAGATTCCCCTCTGATGTGGAGTGAGACCTCTGCTCTTAAAACGACTCCTGCAGAAACACCTGTTGCACTAGCAACGCCAACTGCACAAGCTCCTGTAGAAACACCTGCACCAGCAATGTCAGCGGCGCAAGCTCCTGTAGAAACGCCTGTAGCGCCAGCGGCGCAAGCTCAGGCCCCTGCAAATCCTCAAATGGAAGAAATGGCAAACGCTGTTCAATCCATTATGAATGACCTTCTGAATGTTGTAGAAAAGCCCGCAGTAGTTCTCCCTGAGCCTGCCGAAGAGCCGAATTTCGCCGCACTCGTCGATGCAGCGGAAGCCGCCTGTGTAGGTTTTGCCGCTGATTTAACAGAAGCTGTAAATGAAGCAGACCAGGCCGATACAGAAGAGGCCATGATCGCACAGGTATTGGCAGAAAGCCTGGAAGGAATAAAAGTGATTCCAGTCAATTGCGCCCCGCGACCAGAAGGTCTCTATCTTGACGCCGTGACCCTCCCCGTTGGAGGCTACAGCGCTCCCGAAGAAGCTCCTGCTGCAGTTGAAGAAGCGCCAATTGAAATGGAAGAACTTCCTTTTGCTCGTCCAAATACACCAACTTCACCAGCTCCCGAGGAAGAAATTGCGGAGCAGCAACCCGTTGCCGCAATGGAAGCCGAACCTGCAAGTCCTCTTTGGGATGGAAGCAGAAATTTTGCAGTCGGCTTAGCAGAAAACCCCTTCGTGGATGGTTTGAACTATGAAAATTCCGATGCAGAACTCGATCTATCAGATGAAGTGTTGTTCGTTGGCAATGGCTTCAACGCCTCTGCAATCTAAAGCTTTGGCGTTAGAACCGCCGATTGTTTATAGTTGACGGACATGATTGTCTTAGGAATTGAAACGACGTGCGATGAAACTGGAGCTGCCCTTGTCCTGAATGGGAAAAGGGTTCTCTCCAATGTCGTCGCCTCCTCCTCTGATATTCATGAGCGCTATGGAGGCGTTTTCCCCGAACTCGCCTGCCGGCGCCATATCGATGTGATCATCCCCGTCATTCAAGAAGCGTTAAGACAAGCCGAAGTAAGTGCCTCTGAAATCGATGCGATTGCGGTGGCCAAAGGCCCAGGCCTTGTGGGCGCCCTTTTGATCGGGATGAATGCGGCAAAAGGGCTTTCAATCGCTTGGGAAAAACCGCTGATTGGCGTCAATCACGTCGAGGCCCATTTATATGCCGCGATGATGGAGGCGCCCGAGCCTTGGCTCTTTCCCGCTCTAGGCCTTGTTCTATCGGGAGGCCATACTTTGATGCTTCAAATGAATCAAGTAGGCCATTACACCTGTCTTGGAACAACTGTTGACGACGCCATCGGCGAGGCGTTTGATAAAGTGGCGGCGCTTCTCGGCCTCCCCTACCCTGGCGGGCCTCATGTGGAGCGATTGGCTTTGGCGGGTCAATTGAATTATTCCTTTCATGCGGGGAAAGTAAAGAAAAACCCCCTCGACTTTTCCTTTAGCGGGTTGAAAACCAATGTCCTCTATGCCGTTAAAGGGCAAAATGGGGTGGGAAATCCCCCTCTTTCCCCTGCGCAAAAAGCCGACGTAGCCGCCTCCTTCCAAGAAACCGCTTTGCGCGATATCCTGACAAAAGCAACGCTTGCAATCCAAAAATTCCCCTGCAAGGCCATCTACCTCGGCGGCGGCGTCTGCAATAATCAACGACTCAAAGCTTTATTTGCTGAAAAATTTCCTCAGATGCCCATTTTTTGGCCCCCCGCCGCCCTCACCATGGACAATGCCGCCATGATTGCAGGGCTCGGCTTCCATAAATTTCTTCAAAATCCCTCAGGCGATCCCCTCGATCTCGAAGTCCAGACGCGCATTCCAATTGCGTAAAACTCTTCTTTTAGGATAGAATTTACTGCAAAAATATGAGAGGATCGTATGGCAAAAAAAGGCGCCCGAGAAACTGTTAAATTGAAGAGCACTGAGTCGAACGAGTGCTATTGGACCCGAAAAAATAAACGGAATACCACAGAGCGAATTGAATTGAAGAAATATGATTCCTCTCTTCGCAAGCACGTGCTCTTTAAAGAAGCGAAATAAGTGTTTGAGCTTTCAGTAGCTCTTAGATATTTAGTCCCGAGAAAAAGGTCGCTATCAACGGCCTTGATCTCCCTGATGTCGGTGGGGGTCATCTCCTTAGTGGTTTGGCTTGTCCTCGTTTTTCTCTCCGTCACGGCGGGAATCGAGAAAAATTGGCATCAGAAACTCACCTCGCTCCACGCCCCGATCCGCATCTCTCCGACCGATCCCTATTACGCCTCTTACTACTATCAAATCGATGGCCTCGCCGCCGCTTCCAATTTCACTTTAAAAACAGTGGGGGAAAAGCAATTAAGCCCCCTTTCCGATCCCTATGCGGTCGACCTAGATGCTGAAGTCCCCTTTTACTGGCCAAAAGCCGACCGCGCCCCCTCAGGCACTTTGCGCGACCCAGTCAAACTCGCCATCCAAGAGCTCGCTAAAATCCCCCACATCGCGTTTCAAGATTATGAAATCGGCGGCGCTCTTTTGCGCCTGAATCTCCGCCGCTCAGCTGCTGAGCCGCCTGCCTCTTTATCCCAAATGTCCTACCTCCTCTCGCTCACTGAAGAAAACCCCCATTTCCGCTCCCTTGTTTTAGATTCTGGTTCTCCAATGGATTTCGATGAGCCGCCCGAAACTCCCCCTCAATCGGTCTATTTTGTCAAAGGCAAGTGCCACTTGCCCGAAATCGGATTAGACACGCCCGTTCTTCTCCCCAAAAATTATCGGGAAAATGGCGTGCAAATCGGCGATAAAGGCGCCTTGAGTTATTCAGCGCCGACGGCCGCTTCTTCGCAAGAGCAGCGCATTCCCATTCGCGTCGTTGGTTTTTATGATCCAGGGATCATGTCGGTGGGCAATAAATGCCTCATCGTCCCCACTTCTGTCACACGCTCCATCCATGCCGTCAGCCAAACCTTTTCCCCCGACGGCACGCCGACCAATGGCCTCTTTGTTTGGACAGAAGATCTCTCCCAAACCCAAGAAATTAAAGCCAAAATCGCCGAGCGCTTTGCCGAGGCGGGCATCTCCAACTACTGGAAAATCGCCAGCTACGATGAGTTTGAGTTTTCCAAAGATCTCATGCTCCAATTTCGGAGCGATCGCACCCTCTTTCTCCTCATTGCGATCATCATTCTCGTCGTCGCCTGCTCCAATATCATTTCGCTCCTCGTCCTCCTCGTCAACGACAAGAAAAAAGAGATCGCCATTCTCCAATCGATGGGCGCCTCTTTCCTCAGCATCGCCTCGATCTTCGGCATTTGCGGCATTTCGATGGGAGCAATCAGTTGCCTCCTCGGCGGAAGCCTCGCCCTATTTACGCTAAAACATCTCGATTCCCTCGTCGCCTTCCTGAGCGCCATCCAAGGACACGCCGCCTTTAACCCCGCCTTTTTTGGACAAACGCTCCCCAACGAATTCAGCTTTGAAGCGCTCCTTTTCGTCCTCATCGCCACCCCCATTCTCTCCCTCGCAGCAGGACTCATCCCCGCATTCAAAGCCAGCCGCATCCGCCCCTCTTCCGTCTTGAGGTCCGAATGACGCTCCACGCCAAAAACCTCTTCAAATCCTTTCTCTCGCCCCAAAAAGTCGACGTCCTCTCAGGCGTTTCCCTCTCCATCCTCCCCGGCGAATCCATCGCCATCTGCGGCAGATCAGGAGAAGGAAAAACAACCCTCCTCCACATTCTCGGAACGCTCGAAGAACCCGATCAAGGCACCCTCGAAATCTGCGGCGAACTCGCCACTTCCTCCAACGCTCCCCGCCTGCGCAACCAACACATTGGATTCATCTTCCAATCGTACAATCTCCTCGAAGATTTCACAGCTCTCGAAAACGTCCTCATGCCCTCCCGCATCGCCCGCCAGCCTCTCGACAAACACAAAGGTCTTGAGCTCCTCGCCAAAGTAGGCCTCGCACAGCGCGCTCACTTCCCCGCAAAACTCCTCTCCGGCGGCGAAAGGCAGCGCGTCGCCATCGCCCGATCCCTCTGCAACAACCCCGATCTCATCCTCGCCGACGAGCCCTCCGGCAACCTCGACCAAGCCAACGCCCAACAAATCGGCGCCCTCCTCCTTCATCTTGTCAAACAAGAGAAAAAAAGCCTCATTCTCGTCACGCACGACTCCGCACTAGCCGCGCTCTGCGACAAACAATACAACCTAGCTGCGGGAAATCTGAAATCTGAATTATGAAATCTGAAAACGTCGGGGCTTCGCCCCCGCACCCCCAGTCGGGTGAAGCCCCCGCTGCCCCCATTGTCCTCATGCCTTTTTTCAAAATAGTTTGAAACCGTCTGCTTGTATCAATAATTGCGGAGGGTTTCTCTATCCGATAAAAGTGGTGTAAGTTCTGTTGAGAAAAGAAAATCGGTTGGAAATGGGGGCAGCGGGGGCTTCACCCGACTGGGGGTGCGGGGGCGGAGCCCCGACGTTTTCAGATTTCATAATTCAGATTTCAGATTTTTCTCATGGATTATTTATTTCTTCTCTGGTACTTATATTCCGTTTCGCACGGAGTGAGAAGTATGCAAATTCTGATGGTTGGGACAGGCTATGTCGGATTAGTCACTGGCGCTTGTTTCGCCGAAATGGGACACACAGTGACCTGCCTCGATATCGATAAAGAGAAAATCAGAAAGTTGGAAGAGGGAATCATTCCGATTTTTGAGCCGGGGCTTGAAGAGTTGGTCGTCCGAAATGTACGGCAGAGACGGTTGCGGTTTACAACTGATTACGCAAAAGGCGTTGCAGCTGGCGCAGTGTGTTTCATTGCAGTGCCTACCCCATCGAGAGAAGATGGTTCGTGCGATACGAGTTATGTCGAGGCTGCCGCAAGAGAAATCGGACGACATCTTGAGGAATACCGAGTCATTGTGAATAAATCGACCGTGCCCGTGGGAACAGCCTCTTTAGTGGGAAAGGTGATTCGAGAAGAGTTGGAAAAGCGCAAAGTGGCTGTGCCATTCGATGTCGTCTCCAATCCTGAATTCTTGAAGGAAGGGGCCGCCGTCCAAGATTGTTTAAAACCCGATCGAATCATCATCGGCTCAGATAATCCAAAGCCCGCTGAAATTTTAAAAGAAATCTACTCCGCATTCACCTTAAGCCACGACAAAATCTTGTGCATGGATACGCTCTCGGCTGAAATGACGAAATACGCCGCCAATGCGATGCTCGCCACCCGCATCTCCTTCATGAATGAGATCGCCGACATTTGTAAAAAAGTGGGCGCCAATGTCAATGAAGTGAGAAAGGGAATCGGCTCCGATACGAGGATTGGATACAGCTTTTTGTATCCAGGCGTAGGATACGGGGGCTCCTGCTTTCCAAAGGACATTCGAGCGTTAATCTCCATTGCTAGGCAGGTGGGCACTCCGCCTTCTTTATTGGAGGCTGCGGATGAGGTGAATAATCGACAGAAGAAAATCCTGGGACAAAAAATGATCCACTACTTTTCTTCTCGAGGAGGAATTAAAGGAAAAACAGTCGCTATCTGGGGTCTTTCGTTCAAGCCTGATACTGATGATATGAGAGAAGCCCCCTCGCTTCCCTTTATCGAAGAACTTTTAAAACAAGGCGCTTCTCTCCGCCTGTTTGACCCTGTAGCTATGCCCAATGCGAAGAAACTTCTTGAAGGGGTCTCCAACATTGCCTGGTGTGCCGATGAATCGGATGCCGCAGCTGGCGCCGATGCCATTGCCCTTCTCACTGAATGGAAACAGTTCCGTCTCGTCGATTTCAAACCGATCCGCAACCGGATGAAAGGAATTGCTTTCTTCGACGGACGCAATCAATATAAACCCCTCGATATGAAAACGAAAGGATTCGACTACATTGCTATCGGCATCCCCGATCAATTATGCTCAATTTGAGCATACAGCTGGAAAAGATTTCCTAAAAAATTTATAGTTATTTCTTATGCAGCAAGCATTAAGCAAAGACATTCAGAAACTTCGGAAACTCAAGAGGCATGCAGAGACTCTTCAACCCGAAATTCAGATCCAGCACGATTCCCTAAAGCGGACTTTCGATATTCTATTTAGTCTCACCATTCTTTGTCTCCTATCGCCTCTTTTTATTTTCATTGCTCTTGCCGTTCGCCTCACCTCTGAAGGCCCTATTTTTTTTAAAAGCCGCAGGTTAGGACGAGGAGGAAACGAGATCGATTGCTGGAAATTCCGCACCATGTACAAAGATGCGGAAGAGAGATTGCATCACCTCCTTCAAACTGACTCTGCCTTTTGCGCTGAATGGGAACAGTTTCAGAAAGTGAAACTCGATCCCCGCATCACCCCCATTGGCCGTTTTTTGCGCAAAACTTCCATTGATGAATTCCCCCAATTTTGGAATGTTCTCAGAGGAGATTTAAGTGTGGTGGGTCCTCGCCCCCCCACTCTTTTAGGACCTCCAGATCAGTACTTCCAAGAAATCTGCCGCCTCTATGGAAAAAGGGCTGCGAAAATCCTTTCGGTCCGCCCCGGCATTACGGGGATATGGCAAATTTCGGGGCGAAGCCAAATCAGTTTTGACGAACGGTGCAAACTGGAAGAGCAATACGCAGAAAATCGGACCTTTTGGAAAGATCTCGTTCTCATCGCGAAAACCATCCCCGCCGTTCTCTTTTCCCGCGGAGCCTTCTAATGCCAAAAGAAAAAAAATTCACCACAGAGAGCACAGAGGCGAGGCAAACAGTCCCAGGATCGCTGAAGGTCCCAACAGTCCCTGGACCTCGGAAGATCCCAACCGTCCCAGGATCGCGGAAGCTGATTTATCAGCGCAGAGATAAATGCAGAGGCGCAGAGGGCGCAGAGGAAAAAATTAATTGTTGCGAGAACTGCGGGACCCTGCCCGGAGTTAGAGAGGAGCCCTCTCTTCCTCCGGACGTAGTCCGCCAACTTTCCTCTCTGCGGCCTCTGCGCCTCTGCATTTATCTCTGCGCTGATGACCGGCTTCCGCGATCCAGGGACGGTTGGGGCCTTCCGCGATCCTGGGACTGTTTGCCTCACATCGGTGGTTATATTCTTCCCCTGAGGGATACTAATGCCTGAAACGAAAGATGCCATTCTGGTGACGGGAGGAGCGGGCTATATTGGAAGCCATGCGTGCAAAGCGCTGGCAAAAGCGGGATTTTTACCCGTGGTTTACGACAATTTATCCACCGGGCATGGCTATGCAGTCAAATGGGGCCCCTTTGTTCAGGGAGATTTAAATGATCCCGCCAAATTGAATGAGGCATTTAGTACATTCAAACCCAAAGCTGTCCTCCATTTTGCCGCCAATGCGATCGTCGTGGAATCGATGTCGGAGCCCGCCAAATATTACCGGAATAATGTGGGGAGCACGATCGCCCTCTTCGAAGCGATGCGCGCCCACCAGGTGAAATCGATTGTCTTCTCAAGTACGTGCGCCACTTATGGCAATCCTCAATTTGTCCCGATGACTGAGGCGCATCCTCAATCCCCGATCAACCCTTACGGCCGCACAAAACTGATGATCGAGCAGATGCTCGCCGATTTTGAGATGGCTTATGGCTTTAAGTCGATGACCTTGCGCTACTTCAATGCCGCAGGGGCCGATTTTGAAACGGAAATTGGAGAGAATCATACCCCTGAAACGCATCTAATTCCCACGATCATTCAAACGGCTCTGGGTCAAAGATCAGAAATTGTCGTTTACGGAACTGATTTTTCCTCTCGCGATGGGAGCGCCGTGCGCGATTACATTCATGTGCAAGATTTAGCGGAGGCCCATGTAATGGCCCTTCAATGGCTCCTCGCCAATCAAAAAAGCATGGCCTTTAATTTAGGAACGGGAACGGGCTATTCTGTCCTTGAAATCATCGACGCGGTGCAAAAATTTTGCGGAAAAACTCTTCCCGTGCGCCTCGAGAATCGGCGCCCCGGAGAGCCAGGCATTTTAACTGCCGATCATAAGAAGGTCTCCCAAATCCTCGGCTGGACTCCCCGTCATTCAGCTCTTCCCATTTTGATTGAGTCGGCCTGGAAATGGCACCAGCTCCTCCTAGAAAACGCCTCCCTCCTCCAGACAGCTTTCCATCGCCTAGAAGACCAAAAATGTTGATTTTTGCATTTATATTGGCAACCGTTGCAGTCATTTTGCAGGGCATCCTCCAACCCTTTTTGCCCATCCTCGCCTATGCCCCTTTTCTCGCTCTGGCCACGCTGCGAGCGCCTTTGGTGAGAGCTCTTTGGATGAGCGCTGCTGCCGGCGCCGTCATGGATCTCCTCTCTGACCATCCCTTTGGCCTTCATGCCCTCAATTATGCCATCACCACCGCGATTCTCTATCGGATTCGGAATCGATTTTCTTATGACCAATCGCTTCATTTCAGCTTTTTCTCCGCTCTAGTTTCCGCTATTTCCACCCTCCTTCACCTCATTCTTCTTTTTCTTTTTGACAGAAGGGTGCCCTTTAGCGGAAAATGGTTCTTTATCGACTGGGGCGGCATTGTAGCTATCGATGCTCTTTATGCTTTTGTCTGGTTTGCGGCGCCCATTGCTCTATTTGAGCGGCTCCACCGCTTATGGGGAATATATTGGTTAAAGAGAAAAAATCCTTCTCTCACATCACAATGATCGGCATTGAGGCGGCGCTTCAGGCAGGAGAAATTCTCCGCCAAGGCTTCGGCTCCACTTTCTCCATTTCAAATAAACCGGGCGGCAGCCACAACCTAGTGACAGAATATGATTTCCGTTCTGAAAAACTCATCATCGACTTCCTCAAACACAACGTCCCCGATTCCTCTTTTCTAGCCGAAGAAAGCGGCAGTACAGGCTCCAAAAACAAACTCATCTGGATCATCGATCCACTCGACGGCACTGTCAATTTTGCCCACCACATCCCCGTCTTCTCTGTCAGCATTGCCGCAGAGAAAAATGGAGAATTGATCAGCGGAGTCATCTATCAGCCGATTACACAAGAGCTCTTTGTCGCCGAAAAGGGCGGCGGCGCCTTCCTCAATGGCCACCCCATCCGCGTCTCTACAACGCAAACACTCGAAAAAGCCATCTTAGCCACCGGATTTCCCTACAACCTCGCCGAGAATCCCCACCAGTGCATCGACCATTTTACCGACATCCTCAAGCTCGGCATTCCCATCCGCAGAATGGGCTCCGCCGCCATCGACCTCGCCTACACCGCTGCCGGCCGCTTTGACGGCTATTTCGAAGTGGAGCTAAGTCCTTGGGACCTCGCCGCCGGCCGCCTTCTTCTAGAAGAAGCCGGAGGAAAAATCACCAATTGGGATGGAAGCCCCTTTGACATCCGCTCGAAAAGTCCCCTTTTCGCCTCCAATCAACACATCCACAACGCCGGCATAAGGATTTTAAACCGATGATCCTCATTGACGGGAAAAAAATTGCCGGCGAGATCAAAAACGAAATTGCCGAACAGATCCTGAAGCTGGAGAATCGAAAACCCGGCCTCGCCTTCATCCTAGTTGGCAATAACCCCGCATCCGAAATTTACGTCAACGCCAAACAAAAAGCCTGCCATGCAACGGGAATCATTTCCACTCTCCTCACCCTGCCCGCCTCCATCGCTCAATCAGATCTTCTCAAACAAATCGACACGCTAAACCGCGACCCCGCCATCGATGGCATTCTCGTCCAACTTCCCCTCCCGCCCCACCTCGATGAGAAAACGGTGACAACCGCCATCGATCCAGAAAAAGATGTCGATGGATTTCATCCCCTCAATATGGGAAAACTCCTCCTCGGCGAAGAAGGGGGATTTCTCCCTTGCACGCCCAATGGAATTAAAGTCCTTCTGGAAAAAAGCAAAATCCCCGTGGAAGGAAAACATGTCGTCATCGTAGGGCGGAGCAATACCGTAGGCAAACCGCTCGCCGCCATCCTCGTCCAAAAAAAGCCTCACTGCAATGCCACCGTAACGATCGCCCACAGCCAATCGACGCACCTCTCCCACATCACCCGCTCGGCCGACATCCTCATCGCCGCCATTGGCCGCCCCCATTTCATTAAAAAAGAGATGGTTCGCCCCGGTGTCGTCATCGTAGACGTGGGCATTAGCCGCTTGCCAGATGGAAAAATCGTCGGCGACGTCGATTTTCAAGAAGTTGCCCCCATCGCCAGCCACATCACTCCCGTCCCCGGCGGAGTGGGCCCCATGACCATCGCTCTGCTCTTGCAAAACACTCTCTGGAGCTATCTGAAACAATGATCAAGACGATCTACTTCGACGTAGGCAATGTCCTAATCTTTTTCAGCCGCCCCCAAATGATGGCGCAGCTCTCCTCCTGCACAGGACTCTCCATCAACCAGCTCTACCATTTTCTTTTCGAGCAAAAACTCCTTGAGAAATATGAAACAGGGAAAATCACAACAGAACAACTCTACCACTCCATTCAATCCCTCTCGCCCCGCGAATTTTCTCTCCAAGAACTCCTCGACGCCGCTTCAACCATTTTCACTCCCAATACAGAACTTTGGCCCCTCGTCGAAGCCCTAAAAAAAGCCCGCATCCGGCTCATCCTCCTCTCAAACATCTCCGAATGCCACTTCAACCGCATCTCCTCAGACTATCCCATCATCCAAACCTTTGATCACAAAATTCTCTCCTATGAAGTAGGCGCCACGAAACCCAATCCCCTCATCTTCCAAAAAGCCCTCGCCCACTCCCGCTGCTCCCCCTCCGAGTGTTTCTACACCGACGACGTTCCCGAATTCATCGCCGGCGCGCGCAAAGTAGGCCTCGACGGAGAAATTTTCACCGACGTCCCCTCTCTTCGAAAAATTCTCATCGTGCGCGGCTGCAAATTCCTCGCCTAAAAAACCCTTGTGAGTTAACCCCCTTGGGCCTATGATTTGGGTTATATGGTACATAAAAAACGGAGAGGGGGGCCCCCGAAGAAAACGGCCCGAAATTTAGCCAAAACTATTCTTCAATTCATCCAGGGAAGACGCTACAAACCTTCAACCGCCTCAGAACTCAGCCGGCAGTTAGCCATCCCCGAAGTGCATCGAGTCGTTTTTCAAGAAACTCTTGATCAATTAGCCGCCGATGGGCAGCTCATCCTTCAAAAACAAAAATATTCCTTGCCCACTTCCAATGCTCTCGTGACGGGGACAATTAGCGTCCATGTGAAGGGCTTTGGGTTTGTTCGCCATGAGGGAGGACCCGATATCTTCATCCCGCGCCACTCGGTTTCCGATGCAGTCGATGGCGATGAGGTGGAAGTCGAGGTCAATCCCGTCGTCTCCGCAAAAGGGCCCGAAGGGGAAGTGATCGCTATCTTAAAGCGAAGCCGCACTCATTTGGCGGGAACCATCACGGGCAAAGCCCCCCATCATTACGTCGCCTATGCGCCACTTCTGGGACTCGACAAACCTGTGATTGTCAAAGCCAAAGGAACAACACTGCGAGAAGGGGATCGAATCATCTGCAAAGTCACCGATTGGGGCAAAGATTCGAGCGGCGTCGAAGCGGAACTTTCCCGCCTGATCGGCCACATCGACGATCCTTCCATCGACATTCAAGCCGCTGTTGAAGAATTTGAGATCCCCGATGGGTTTACTCAAGAATCTCTCGATGAGGCAAAAATATTCGGAGGGAAAATCTCCCCTTCCGAGGCCAAAAATCGAAAGGACATCACCGATTGGGAATGTGTCACCATCGATCCCGATACCGCGAAAGATTTCGACGATGCGATCACCCTCACAAAAGATGAAAGAGGCCACTATTTCCTGGGCGTCCACATCGCCGATGTCTCCCATTACGTCAAAAGTGGCAGTCACCTCGATAAAGAGGCGATCCTCCGCTGTAACTCTACCTATTTTCCCGGTCAGTGTGTGCCGATGCTGCCGGAAGAGCTCTCCAATGAACTCTGCAGCTTAAAACCCGATGTCAAACGACTCACCCAATCGATTTTTGCCGAATTTAGCCCCACAGGCGATCTCGTCAATTACGAAGTGGCCCGCACCTGCATTAAAAGCCAAAAGCGATTCACCTACAAAGAAGCGCTCCAAGTTCTGGAAAAGAAAAAGAAAAGCCCCCACTTCCCCCTCCTCGAGAGAATGGTGGAGCTCTGCCATCTCTTAAAGCAAAAGCGAATGGAGCGGGGCAGCATCGATTTTGCCATGGCTGACGATGTGATCATTGTCGATGAAAAGGGCGTCCCCCTTCGCATTGAGCGAGTGGAATATGACATCACGCACCAAATGATCGAAGAGTTCATGCTCAAAGCCAATGAACTGGCCGCCATTCATCTCTCTAAACAAGGAAAAACGCTCATCTACCGCGTTCATGAAGAGCCAACGGCCGAATCATTCCAAGATTTCTACACCTTTGCCCGCTCCCTCGGCTTTACTCTGCCTGCAACCCCCAACCACCGCGACATCCAAAAGCTCTTTCAGCAGGCTAAAGACTTTCCCCATCTTTTTCCCCAACTCTCCATCAGTTTTATCCGCAGCATGCGCCTCGCCTGCTATTCTTCGGAAAACATCGGCCACTATGGGCTAGCCCTCGAGCATTATTGCCATTTTACCAGCCCCATTCGCCGCTACACCGACCTCATCATCCAGCGCCTTCTCTTCGATGAACTCCCCGAAGATACCGATATCGATAGCGTCGCCACCGCCTGCTCGCAAAAAGAAAGACTCTCCTTCAAAGCGGAAAGCTCCGTCACGCTTCTTAAAAAACTGCGCCTAGCCGGGAAATATTTCGCCGCCGATCCCACCCAAGTCTACCCCGCCATCATCACCCGGATCAGACCCTTTGCTCTTTCTTTCGAAGTGCCCCAATTTGATTTAGAAGGGACGCTTCATATCTCTCAAATTGGGAATGACTACTATGAATTCAATCCCACCCGGATGACTTTCCGCGGCAGCCGCACCGGCAAAACTTACACGGCAGGCCAATCGATCCAAGTGCGCCTGGAGAAAATCAATTACATCTTGCAGCAAAGCGAATGGTCTTTAGCAAAATAAATCGTTTGCAGCCGCTTGCGAAATAACTGATCTCCCGCCATCATAAAGGTATGAAGAAATATTTTTTGACGGGCCTCGTCACGCTGCTTCCTCTTGCGGTCACCATCTGGATTCTCCATTTCATCGTCCGCTTTTTGACCAAGCCCTTCATCGGCATTGTAGAAACATTGTTGGACGAATGGACAATCGGCCCCTTTGGAATCATCACCTCCGAACAACTCATCGACGTCGCGAGCGAAATTCTCATCCTCATCGCCCTCTTTGTTTTCACTCTGCTGTTGGGATTTGTGGCGAGAAGGTATTTCTTTAGAAAGCTGATCTCATTGGGAGATCTACTGCTCCATAAAATCCCGCTGGTCAACAAGGTCTATAAAACCTCCAAAGACATCGTGAAATCGCTCTTTGGAACTGGGCGAACTTCTTTCAAACAAGCCGTATTGATCCCCTTCCCCTACAAAGGAAGCTACTGCGTCGGCCTCATCGCCCGCGAGGCTCCCAAAACTTGTTCCGATGCAATGAAAGATGAACTGATTTCCGTTTTCATCCCCGCAACACCCAACCCAGCGACTGGATTTCTCGTCATGTGCCCCCGATCGGAACTCATTTTCTTGGATATGAGAAGTGAAGAGGCGATTAAATATGTCGTCTCTTGCGGCGTGATTCAACCCGAGAGAATTCGATGAAAAAGTATTTGCTCACCGGATTGGTGATTCTCCTCCCCGTCGCCCTCACTGCGATGGTGATTATTTTCCTCTTTGACTTTCTCACCGCCCCCTTTGTCACCATTGTGGGCCCCCTAGTTGACCTCATTCCCTACGATCTTCCCCCAGGATTCACTCTTTTTCTCTCCCGCTTGTTCGCCCTGATTTTTCTCTGCATCTTCATTTTGCTTCTCGGCGTCGTCACCCGTTGGTTCATCGTGAAAAACCTACTCCACTGGGGCCATTTGCTCATCTCTCGAATTCCCATTGTGAAGACGATCTATAAAATCACCCGTGAAATCTTCAATGCGCTCTTCTCTACCGACGGAAAAAAAGCCTTTAAAAATCCTGTCGCCGTCCCCTTTCCCGAAAGGCCTAACTTCTGTGTGGGATTTCATGCGGGAGAAGTGCCCCAAGAATGTCAGCAAAAAGTAAAAGAGCCCCTCATTTCTGTTTTTGTCCCCACGGCGCCCCATCCCATTTCAGGTTTTCTCCTCCTCATGCCTAAGCAAGATGTCTATCCCATCGATATGACCAATGAAGAAGCGTTTAAATTCCTCGTCTCCTGCGGCCTCATCCTCCCTGATAAAGAGATTCCCAATGAATTCTGATCCTCTCACCCGCGTCGTCTTTTACCAAGTGCGCGATAACGCCTCAAAACTCAAGCGAATCGTCGAAACGGCCCAGTCCCATTTTGAAAAGAAAGAGCCTTTTCTCATCCTCGTGGAAGATGAGCGCTCCCAGCAGTTTGTCGATGAGCTCCTCTGGAAACTCCCCGAATCGAGCTTTCTGCCCCACACCGCCGCCGATGCTCCCACCTCTGAATCCATCCTCATCACTAAATCTAAAAAAAATCTCAACAACGCCAAAATCGCTTTCAATCTTTGCTCCACGCCCCTCCTCATCGAGGGCCCCTTCCGCATCATCTATGAGTTTGAAGATCTGACTTCGCCCAACAAGAAGAATCTCTCCTCCCTCCGCTTCGACGCCTACAAACAAGCTCGCTTCCTCATCGAAGCCCGGCAATAAAAACCGTGTTATACACAAGTTGTTTCAAAAATCGGTTTTGTGCTGCGTCGGCTTTGCCTCATATTTCTTGTCCTCACTTCGGGCCGTGTTTCTAACACGGCCTCTCGCTCCGGCCAAGAAATCTGAGGAGCCTCCTTGCCCAATTCCCGATTTTTGAAACAACTTGTGTATAAAAAATCCCCATCTTTGCCAAAGTAGATGCCTTCAATTAACAACAAGGCTTACTATGGCAGCACCTAGCGGAGTAGATAGAACATCAAATTCCCCAACACCCCCAGTCGCTCCCAATCTCCCAAGGATTACTGCTGTCCCTCCACTTTTCGTGCCTCCAGCAGCCCCATTTAATTTGCAGGGAAGAGAGATTTCGATCGATTCTCCGACCCGTCGATCCTGGGGAAATTTCCAAGCGATTTCCAGCAGACTCGAAGACGCAGCTAAGAGAGGAGATTTTCAGGAATTAGAAGAAGTGATCAACGCCAGGCCCCCAAACGATCCTTACCTAAATCAAGAGACGGCCCAAATCACCTCCTTTCTCTACTGCGTGAAATACAACCAGGCTGCCTGTCTTCAACAACTTCAAGCTACATATCAATACCCGCCAGTTCTGATCAAAATTGCTGTGCAAAACATCACTCCCCAAAACCCAGATGCGATGCAATGCCTGATGCATCAGGAAGGAATCGACAAAAAGTTTCTCGACTATTATGCCGCCCGTGCCGTCATCGGTTATTTACATAGTGAGTTTATTCAAGGAGCGGAGGATATCCTAGAAGAATTTCTGGTCGACGATTCATCCCATTTTGCAAAAATCATTTTCACTGCCGCTTGCTTAGGAGAATGGGACTTTGTCGACAAGCATTATCCATTTTTCGATGACGGTTCAACCTTCTATCCCGGAAATATGGCTCTGATTGCCCGATTGCATCCTTCGCCTGAAGCAGATAAAGTTCTAAAAAAAATAAAGGCTGTTTCTCCAGAGAGAATTGAATGCACTGATTCTTTTATTCAGGCAGCTAAGGAATGTCAAGACATTCCCCTGCTAAAAGCGATTCTTCCCCATTTGAACTGCAATCAAAAAATCTCTCACATCATCGAGTTTGCTGGGGAACACCAACATTGGGACCTTCTCGAATCGGCTTTACAACGGGCCAAAGATACCAAGGCCCTGCTGCAATTCAATATAGATGGGTTCGTACTAGATCTTGATCGCGCTGGATTTCGCTGTTTAGCCCGATATTTCCATGACACTAGCTTGCAACAACCGTTCGATCCCAACATCATCCGATTCACTCCAGAAGGTTTTGATCTGGCGCTCTCTCACCTTCAGCAAGATAGGGCAAATCCTTTCCCAACAAAATATTCAGAACTCTCATTTTCAATCATTCAAAGAAGTGCTTCTCATGGCAAATTAAGCTATATCGTTACGATTTGCACTCTTAAGAGACTGGCTCCCGAAATCTTTTCTACTGATGCGTTTTCTTACCAAAAACCAGGGGTCATTCACGCCCTCTCAGGATCCTATCCACGGACTGTGCAAACTCTCAAGCAATCCCCCTTTGATCCTGAGACCTTCCACCGCGCCCGACAAATCGATGAATGGATGCGGATGTACAAAGAGTCCCGTCAAGAATAAATTTTTTCTTATGCCTTGCCCAATAGTAGGGGAATCACCTATAATTCCCCGTTTTAGTTAGGAGTAAAAACATGACTCGAATGAGCAAACAGGGGAAACGGCGCGCCCTTTCACCCCGAAGCCCGAGACCGCCAGCGCCCAAAACAGGTCCCAAAAGAGACCGGTTGGAGCTGGGTTACAAAGCACACGAAAACGCGATCTCCGCAGATGCACACCGCTTCATCCCTAAAATATTTGGATAAATCATTATGACCAGACACAATAGCTACGGCAAAAGCAATAAAGGCGGCCAAAAGCGGAACGTCCTCAAGCGATTTGAGCGGGTCGATGTCCTTCGCAAACTGGGCAAATGGATCGATGGCAAGAACACGAAAGTGACCGGCCTCCCCAAAACCCCCTCTACTGTATAGTTTTGGATATCGAAATCCACAATCGACAGAAAGATCTCCGCTTATCAAAGCTGAGAACAAAACGCCTGGTTCAATCTGTGCTTTCCTTTTTAGGAACTCCAGCGAACCAGGTAGCCCTCTACTTTGTCACCGAAAAGAAAATTTGTCAGCTCCATCAACAATTTTTTAACGACCCCTCCCCCACCGATTGCATCTCCTGCCCCCTCGATGCAGAGCACCTCGGCGAAGTCTTTATCTGCCCCTCTATCGCGATCCAATATGCAAAGAAGCGCCATCTCGATCCCTATGCAGAAACGGAACTCTACATTGTCCATGGCCTGCTCCACCTGCTAGGATTTGATGATTTAGAGGAAAAAGAAAGAAGAACCATGCGAAAAAAAGAAAAAAGTTGTATGCGTCATCTCAGATTGCACAAACTATCGATCTGCCCAAAATGATTAAATTTTTCTTGGAAAGCCCCTTTTTACCCCTCGTATTCCTCTTCGGATCCCTCGTCCTCACGACCTGCACGACCGCGCTCCTGCGCCTGGGGAAATTTAAATCCAAAGAACTCTTCCGCTCCCCTGCGTCCCCCTTCCTTTTTTTCCGTCCCCTTCTCCACTTCTTCTTCCCCAAAAATGAATGGGAAAACCTCTACTTCTGCAGCTCCTTTACCAAACATATCTTGGAACTCGCCTACGCCACCTCGACGTTTTTTTATCTCATCTCTTCCGTTCCCGAACTGCACCAAATTCTCCTCGAAGTGCCCACCGCCCACGATTGGCCTCCTCTCCTTCTTGTCGGAGCTTCCATCATTTGCCTTTCGATCTTCCTCGATTTTATCCTGCGCCTGCTCGCTAGCCTTTGGAGCCGCCCGCTCCTCAAACTCGCCAGCCCCTTTGCGTCGCTCTATCTCATCTTCTTTTTTCCCCTCGTCGGCCTTCTCCTCCAATGCACCCGCGGCCTCCTCAGAAAGGTGAATCTCGAAGAGGAAACAGGAGAAGTGCTCACTGATAAAACAAAACTGCGCGAAATGATCCGCGAATCAGAGTTGCAGCAACATCTCGATCCGAGCGACCAAAAACTCATCAGCTCATTCATCAACTTCAAAGAACGCGTGGCTAAAGAAATCATGGTTCCCCGCGTCGACGTCTTTAGCCTCTCCGCGGAAACCCCCATCCGCGAAGCCGCCCGCCTCTTTGCCAGCGAAGGCTACAGCCGCATCCCCATTTACCGCGAAACGCTCGATCAAATCATCGGCGTCGCCCTCTACAAAGATCTCCTCCGCTGCTATGCCAATCCCGACCAAAACCTCGAGGAGCCCCTCGAAACGATCGCTAAACCCGTCCTCTACGCCCCTGAAAACAAAAAAATCTCCCAACTCCTCCAAGAATTCCGCAACAAGCAAATCCACATGGCGATCATCGTCGATGAATATGGGGGCACAGAAGGGATCGTCACAATCGAAGATATCCTAGAAGAGCTCGTTGGGGAGATTGAAGATGAATATGACATTGGGGAAGACCGGGACTTTTGGGAAGTTCCTGGCGGCGGCTGGGTCGTCGACGCCAAAATGAGCATCAACGACATTCTCGATCACCTCGGCGTCCGCATCCCCGAGAATCCCGAATATGAAACCATTGGAGGCTACGTCTTTCACTGCGCGGGCACCATCCCCACCAAAGGCTGGCGCCTCTCTCACGACGACTTCGACCTCGAGGTTCTCTCCTCGAACGAGCGCTCGATCAAGAAGATCAAAATCACTCCCCGCTCAAAGCCCCCATCAGAAACTTAATTCTTTAACATCCGCTGAACCAATGGGTCCGTCTTAAAATCATCCAGGAATGCTTTCACTTTCTCAACAGTTTCGGGATCCGATTTCTTATTGGCGATTACCAGTTTGGCGTGACCCTTGATTGTGCTTAATACAAACTTCCTCGTGGAGGATGCAGAAAATAGAAGCGTTTTGGCTAGGAAAATAAAGTAATCAACATTAACTGCCTTTACATAGGCCTTCACAACACTCCAGTAAACTGCCTTGTAATGATCATCTCCAAGTTCTTGCATTTCTTTACCGCCAATAATTGGCTTCATCTCTTGGTCCCCAAAAATCAGCGCTTCAGTCTCCTCAAAAAGTTCCTGTCCAAGCAATACTTTAGGCACTTCTGGCTGCCTGTAAGGACTTGTTGCTGTTATATCAACACTGGTAGGCATAATTAACTCCGTTATTAATGTTTTTTAAATAATCTAAGGATCCCAATCCCAGATTTCTGGATCTTCTATTTCGGGCTGATTTAAAGTAGGGGATTCCACATCCATTGTGGGAGCCGCTGCACTCGATGATGAACTTGCACTGGGTGCGCTAGATGAGCTTTGCATGAGAGAGTCCAGGTTCATTCCTTTCGGATAAAGCCGGGTGATCTTCTCCATGAGAATTCGTAGATTGGCTTCATGGGTGTCAGTGATCGCTTGTAGCAGAGCTAGCTGCGTGGAGCGAAGATTGAACAGGGTGGGAGGGGCCACTTTAAACCATTGATTGATCTGGTCGGGGCTGCCCTTTTTTGCGAGTTTGACCAGCGTCTCGGTGGAATATGGATCGGATGCAACGAGTAAGTCCATCTCGAGGGCCGCTGAATTCGAATGGCCGCTTCCCGCTCCGAATCCTACATCACTGGACGATGCCGAACTTGCCGAGGAACTGCTGCTCTCGAAATCTTTATCTATTTTATCCAAATCGTCACCTATTTCATCCAAACTCAGTTGAGCGCTGCTGGCGATTGCGTTATGGTTGCTAGAGAAACTCGATGCGTTCTTTGAAGGAGCCGATTTTTGGGGGAAAACAGAGTTGAGAAAGTTTCTGGCCGGTTTGGAAATCTCTTCTTTTAGAGTCGCCGTTACTATCTTACGGAATGCTTTATTCCGGATCGTATCTTTATACAGATTCTTGAGAATCACATTCATGTTGAGTACATTCCGGCTCGTTGCCGCATCGTGAACGAAATTGCCAAGCCGTTCGAAAAAAGGAGTTTTAAATACTTTTGATGGAGCTAGCTCGCAGATCAATCGAATCGTTGTCTCTTCATGCAGTTCTGTTAGAAAAGGCTTTAAGAAATCGGCAGCAGCCACAGGATCGTTCAGGCGCGAATGAATGGAAGCAATCAGATCCCCTAGACACTCTACACTCAAGGTTTCCTCTTCATTCCGGCTTACACCTGCGATCTTGATCACCTCATCGGCAAAATCTTTTGCCGTTGTGGTTCGATTTTTGAGCAAACTCGGAACGGTCATTCTGTTATCTTTAAAATATTCTTTGTATTTGTCCTTTAGCCTCAAATCGGCGGTAGTCACATCAACTGAAGAAGTGTTCGAATTTGTGGGGCTCGGCCCTGGGGAAAACGTCTGACTCGCAACCTGTTCCACAGCGTCTTCCGTAGGCGAAGTTTGGCGACGGACTTTTGTTGAGCGCGTAACGCCATACGTCGCTAAATGACGGGTCCGAAAAGAGCCCTCTAACTCGGGCGAGCAGGATTGAGGCCGTTTCCCATTTTCGTTAATTGCTGACATTTTAATACCTTATTAATTATTAATTTTTTAATATATATTATATAATAAAAACATTAATTATACAAATACTATTTAAACATATTAATATCAATGACCTGAATAATGGGATAAGATAGACTTTGCAGGTATCCTGGCAATTGCCCCTGCCTAATTTTAAATTGCTAAAGAATGGGAAATTGGGCACAATCTTCGAGTTAAAAGAGGTTCTGGATGAGAAGATCGATTTGCTATTGTGAACCGAATGCTGGATTGGCGGGGGAGCCCTCCACCTGGAGATTTGTCTACACAACAGCGAGTCATCTGCCCAAAGGGACCCGCCTCCGCTTTGATCTAGAGAGCAAAGGGCGCCCGATCGATTGGCAAATTCCCCAGACAAATCCAAAAGAAAAAGCCAACCTGATTTGGGCTGAATTGCCCAATGGGAAAGCGATTCCTGCAACGGAAGTGGAACATCCCCAGCTATTGACCCCCTCTTTTGAATTTGTTTTACCGATGGAAATCAAGCCGGGAGAAACATTCACGATTTTGATGGGAACTTCCGATAAAGATCCGTTGAAAAAAGGGAATCTTTGCCAAAGAAATGTCCAGCGGCGGCGCCCTTTTCATCTCTTCATCGATCCAAAGGGAAAAGGGGATTACAAAGAGAGCGAAACGTTCTATCTCGATGTGAAGGGGAACCTGCTCAAAACATTGCGAATCATCGCCCCCTCTTTGGTCAATCGCAATAAGCGCTTCGATGTGATCGTCCGCTTTGAAGATATCTATGGCAATCTCACCTGCAATGCCCCCGAAGGAACGTTGATCGATTTGAGCTACGAACACTTGAGAGAAAACTTAAGCTGGAAGCTCTTCGTCCCTGAGACGGGCTTCATCGCCCTGCCCAATCTCTACTTCAATGAGCCGGGCATTTATAAAATCCAACTGCGCAATTTGAAGACGAAAGAGCAGTTCTATTCTCCGCCGATCAAATGCCTCCCTGAAGGCGCTTTGAGTTTGTACTGGGGCGTTCTCCATGGAGAATCGGAGAGAATCGACTCTGCCGAAAATATCGAGTCGTTCCTTCGCCACATGCGGGATGATAAGGCGCTGCAATTCTTCGCGACTTCCTGCTTTGAAAGCGAAGAAGAAACCTCCAATGACGTCTGGAAAGGGATCGTGCAGCAAGTGGCCGAATTCAATGAAGATGATCGCTTCGTGGCCCTTTTAGGATTCCAGTGGAAGGGAGAGCCTAGAGAAGAGGGTTTGCGCCAATTCCTCTATTCCAAAGATAGTAAACCCATTCTCCGCCACAAAGATTCAAAGAACAACTCGCTGAAAAAGATTTTCAAGACAAATAACCCCAAAGAATTCCTGGGAATCCCCTCTTTCACAATGGGAAAAACCACCTGCTTTGATTTCGCCGATTTCCATCCTGAATTTGAACGAGTCGCAGAGATTTATAATTCTTGGGGCTGCTCTGAAAATACCTCGAGAGAAGGGAATCTGCGCCCCATTGAAGGGGGGAAAAGTGGGATTGCCGAAACAGCGGAAGGATCTCTGCAAAGGGCACTCAATCACGGTTGCCGCTTTGGCTTTATCGCTGGCGGCTACGACGATCGTGGCCCCTACAGCGGCCTCTTCGATACCGATCAAACGCAATATAGCCCCGGTTTAACAGCGATCTTAGCAAAAGAACACAATCGCACCTCTCTTTTCGAGGCTTTGCAAGCCCGCTCTTGCTATGCAACGACAGGAGAGCGGATGATTGTGGGTCTTCACATTGCGGGCTTCACCATGGGCTCTGAAATCGACACCAAGAGCCGTCCCGGGCTTGAATTCAACCGCCACATCACTGGCTACGCAATTGGGACGCAGCCCCTTTCAGAGGCCGTTCTCATCCGCAATGGAAAAATCTTTAAAAGCTTCCCCGTGAAAGAGGAGAGATTTGAGTTTGAATTCGATGACACCGATTTACTGGGACAAGTGGCCCTAAATCCTAAGGAAGATCGTCCCCCCTTTGCCTATTATTATCTCCGTGTGACACAAACGGATGGCCACATCGCTTGGAGTTCCCCCATTTGGGTCGATCTCACTTCCCAAAGCGCTCCCATCACTACAGGGAAGAAGAATAAGAAAAAAACGAGCGATTGATGGGCTTGATCCTCGGCTCGTCGTCGCCGAGGCGGCGTGAGATCCTGAATTTCTTTTCGATTCCTTTCCAGCAAGTAAGCCCTGATTTCGATGAGACGCAAATCATCTTTCAGGGAGATCCAGGCGCCTTTGCCCGCGAAGTCGCCAGGCGCAAAGCTCTTTGCCTTGCTTCTCGCTTCCCCAATGAAGTGATTCTCACCGCAGATACAGTTGTCCACCGGAACAAAGAGCTTTTCATGAAGCCAGAGACTCTCGAAGAGGCCCATGGGATGCTCAAAGAGCTATCGGGAAAGGAACATCAAGTCTTTACCGGAGTCTGTGTTTCGAAGGGCTCCGAACTATTTGTTGAGTCTGAAGAATCGTCCGTTACCTTTCACGAACTCACTGAGGCTCAGATTCGTACCTATCATCAATTCTTCTTTCCTCTCGATAAAGCGGGGGGTTATGCGATCCAAAAAGGAGGCAGCCTGATTGTCAAAAGAATCGAGGGGTGTTATTACAACATCATGGGGCTGCCCATCCACACGGTGCGCCGCCTACTGCTTAAAGTAGGAATTGATCTATGGGATTACCTAAAGTCTGTTTAGCCCTGATTATCACTTCACGCCTCATTGCGGCCAATGAAGAGATAAAACTCCATGCCCTTTACCTCATGCAGCAAAACCAGGTGGAAGAGGCCATTGCCCGCTATCGGGAACACACGCAATCTACAGGGCGCAATGACTTTGAAATCTTGCAGCAGATGGGGCTCATCCTTTTACAAAAGGGAATTCAGAGCGATGATCCCCAAACCTTTCTCATGACGCTCTTCGGCGCTGGCCTTTCAGGCTCTGTGGGCGCCCTTGAAATCCTCGAAAAAGGCCTCAACAATCCAGACCCCCAAATCCAGCTCCTCTCGCTCCATTTCATCGCCAAAGTAGATGATGATCGAACCAATGAACTCTTAAACCGGGCCATGACCTCCGATTATCTAGCGATCCGAATGGAAGCGGCCTACTACATGGCGCAGCGAAAACACCCCCACGCCGTCGGCCAAATCGAAGGGCTCATGTTCCGCCTCCCCCCTCAGTTTAAACCCTATTTTCCCTCCCTCTTTGCCCTCCTCGGCACCAGCGACGCCACCCACTCCCTGAAACGGCTCATTGAAGACACCGATCCCCAAGTGCGCGTTGAGTCCATCCTCAATGTCGCCCGCCTGGGCCGCGACGATTTTCTCCCCTCGCTTCGAAAGCGCCTCTCTCACACCCACGTAGCGGAACTCGAAGCCACCGCCTTTGCCCTCGGCGTCCTGAAAGACAGTTCCTCGACCAAAAAGCTCAAAAAACTCGCCAGCTCCTCCACCGAATCGGTCCGTCTTGCCGCCAGCATTGCTCTCCTCCAATTTGGCGACCGCACCTTTGTCCCCCAAATTGAAGAGATGGCGAAACGATCCAATCTCTTTGCCATCGCCGCCCTCGGCCGCATTTCAGAAACAGAGGAGACGCTCGCCCGCCTCGTGCGCTCAGGCGATCTCCAAGTGCGCCTCAATGCAGCCATCGCTCTTCTCCAACGGCGCGACCCCCGCTGCGTCCACGCCCTCGCAGAACTACTCATCGAAGACTCGCGCGACCTCGCCTTTCATCCCTTCAACTCCGTTGGCCGCACGCTCGTTTCCTATAAAGCCATTCCCTCAGCCGAGCTCCACGCCAAAGACCCCACCATCGACCTCAGTTATTCCCAAGCCATCCGCGAGCATCTCCTCCGCGAGGCCATCCATCTCCCCGAAGCGCAATTCCTCCAACTCGCCCGCCTCATCTTCAACCGCCAGCAATACGATCTAGTCCCCACGCTCATCACACTCCTGGAAAATCTCCAAACAGAGAACGCTATTGCACTCCTGAAAGAAGGCGCTGCAAAACTATCGGCGCCCCTGATCCGCGACTATTGTCACCTTTCGCTCTATCGATTGAAACAAGAAGGGCCTTATGAGGAATACATCAATCATTGGGTCATGCGGCAAAAGGAATCGGAGCTCATCCGGCTTCGTCCATTGCTTCCTTGGAAGTATCGAATGGAACAATCAGATTATAGTCTCACTCCTGAAGAGACCTCCCGCCTCCTGAT
>DATIHQ010000117.1:0-8169 GCA_035480535.1 Chlamydiales bacterium | reverse complement strand
CGATTGCCCTCCTCCTTCTCATCTTCAACCTCACCGCCCAACCAAAAACGATCTGTCTAAACATGATCGTCAAGAATGAAAGTCCCGTCATTGAAACATGTCTCGGATCTCTCAAACACCTCATCGATTATTGGGTCATTGTCGACACTGGATCGACAGATGGCACACAAGAAACAATCAAGAAATTCCTCCACGACATCCCCGGCGAGCTCCACGAGCGCCCCTGGGTTGACTTTGCCCATAACAGAAATGAAGCGCTCGCCCTAGCCAAGAACAAAGCCGACTATCTCCTCCTCATCGACGCAGATGAAAGCCTCCACTACTCTCCCGACTTCACCCTGCCAACTCTAGACAAAGATTTTTACTTCTTTACAGTCAGACAACTCGGACAATTAGATTTCAAAAGAATCGGACTCATCGACACCCGCCTCGATTGGAAATGGGAAGGAATTCTCCATGAAAATCTCTCCTGTCCCACCGCCGCAACCCGCGAAACCCTAAAAGGACTCCTCAACATATGCAACGCCTCCCAAGGCGCCCGCGCCCGCGATCCAACCCACTTTCTAAAAGATGCTCAAGTGCTCGAAAAAGCCCTTGAAAAAGATCCCACAAATAGCCGCAACGTCTTTTATCTCGCGCAAAGCTACCTAAACGCCGGCAAATTCGATCTCGCCCTCAAAAACTACATCCGCCGTTCCCAACTCCCCAGCCCCGACGTCCAAGAAACCTATCTCACACTCTACATGATCGGAATCATCCAAGAACTCACCCACACCGAACTCGCCATCCAATCCTACCTCAACGCCTATCATTTCCGCCCCACCCGCGCCGAGCCCCTCTACCGCATCGCCATCCTCTACCGCAAGAAACACAACCACCTTCTCGCCTACCTAATCTCAAAGCACGCCCTCACCCTTCCCTATCCACACGACGACGTCGTCGTAGAACACGACATCTACGACCACGCCCTCCTAGCCGAATTCGCCCACTCCGCCCATCTCCTCGGGAAACATCCCGAAGCCACAGCAGCCCGCGCCCAGCTCCACGCCAACCTCCCCAAAGACTTTACTTACCCTTAAGTTGCACAATCACCAATTCCATCGGCTTGCACGTCCCATTCACGCTTCTATGCAACTGCCCAACCGGATCAGCATCCCTAAACACAGCCTCTCCCTTTGGAAATTCCACATCCACCATCGATCCATCCCCCTCAATCCGCGTCATCGTCCCTCCCCTCAAAGCCACCACCACCTGTGGAAACTCATCCCGATGCAATCCCAACTCTTCATGAGCCTCAATCTTCACCTTAAACACCCGAACCTGCTCATTCTCAAACTGCATCTCGCTCTCAACTCCCCAAACTCCACTCACACAAACCATCGCAACAACAAGCTTTCTCATAACTCGCTCCTATTTTATTAAACGAGCAAGCATGATAACTTTTCTGAGTTAATTTCTTGAAGTAAATAATTGACGTGTAACGATTCCCCAATATGGATCATCCACTTGATCTTCAGTGAAATGCCCGTGAGTATAGGCATCGATTGTTCGATGCCAGAAAATTTTGGCATCTTTGGCTCCTTCGATTTGGCGCACTTGCCAGGGACCAGGAAAGCGATCAAAAATCTCGAAAGCAAGTGCCTTCCCCAACCCCAATTTTCGATAGCAAGGGAGAATATAAAATTCAGTGATATCGGAGCGGCCATCCACCGTTCCTACAATCACAAATCCCGCAGGCTTGTCTTTAATAAATAAGTAAAATCCCTTAAAGCCCCCCCCCAGGTCGCCTCCAAGGTAAAACATCCGTCTGAACCAGGCTCCTTATTAGTGATCGCTGAGAATTCAGCCTCATAATCTTGAACAAAGACATCGAAGATAGCTGCGTTTTCTCTGGTAATTGGGACAATAACCATACACTGACATATGGAGAATCAAGGCTTTTTTTGTAAACAGCCAGAGAAAAAAGTTGAGACTTGATGGGTTCCTCTCAGGCGGGCAGCGACCACCCCAAAAATGATGCATTTTTGAGGACCCCGGTAGCGCTGTCCCGTCCATTCGAGCCGGTTACAGCCGGTTTTTGCAGGGCAAAAACATCGGCTTCCACTTCGAACCCATACGCGACACACGCAGGTGTGTCGCTCAAGTCTCAAAAAAATTGAGACAATTTTTAGTTGAGACTTGATGGGTTCGAACCATCGACCCTCTCATTAAAAGTGAGATGCTCTACCACTGAGCTAAAGTCTCGTAATATCCCCCAAAAAAAGCTTTTTTGGGGGTTCCCTAAATTTTTGACCCCAACGGGATTCGAACCCGTGTTATCGGAATGAAAATCCGGTGTCCTAGACCGGGCTAGACGATGGGGCCAGGGTATAGAAAACGGGTTCGATTTTAGCGTATCGCCTTAGTTTTCTGCAAGTTCAGACTGTCATTATTTCTTTTTCTTTCTCAGCGCAAACCATGTCAATATCTTTGCAAAATCGGTCGGTCATGTCCTGGATCGTCTTTTCGTTCTTCTTCATTTGATCTTCAGGAATGATCCCATCCGCCTTTTGCTTGCGGACGAGATCATTGAACTTGCGCCGGATGTCCCGCATCACAATCTTTGCCTTCTCCCCCAAATCTTTGCACTGCTTGGCAATCTGCTTGCGGATTGCCTCATCCATCGGAGGAATATTGATGCGAATCACCTTGCCATCCACCATCGGGTTCACCCCGAGCTTGGCCGCTTCAATCGCCTTTGAAATGGCATTCGTGTTGGTGTGGTCAAATGGAGTCACTACGATCTGCCGGGCTTCAGGCACGTTGATATTAGCGAGGCCTTTAAGAGGTACGTGGGAGCCATAGATTTCAACATGAATTTTATCGAGGATAGAAGCGTTAGCGCGCCCTGTTCGGAGAGCCTTCAGTTCCTGTTTAAGATGATCCAAAGCCGCCTGCATGGCTGTTTTGACTTGGAGATCAATTGACATATATCACCCCTACTGACCAATTTTCCAGCGCCAGAAACAGCGAATGGAGAGATGTTTGCCGATCTTTTTCGCGCAAATATCTAAGAATTGCTGCACAGTCACCGTATTGTCCTTAACATACTTTTGGTTCACCAAGCAAACTTGGGTCTCAAACGCTTTCATCTTCCCTGCGACAATTTTGTCGACGATATTGGCTGGCTTCCCAACGACTTGGGAGCGGGCAATTTCTTCTTCGCGAGCCAATGCTTGAGGAGGGATTTGCTCCGGCTTCAAATAGTCGGGATTCTCAGCGGCCACGTGCATGGCAATTTCTTTCGCGATCCCATCCTGGTCAGAAGCGCCTTCCACTTCTACCACAACGACCAATTTACCGCCCATGTGGGAATAGATTCCATAAGAACAGTTTGGATGACGCGGAACGAGCTCAAGACGCCGGATCTGGATGTTCTCGCCCAAAGCTTGAATGACCAGATTTCGATATTGATCAATCGTGATGGATTTATCTTTGAAATAGGGTTGCTGAACCAAATCGTTTAGCGATTTTGGCTTTGTCTCAAGAGCTTGCTTGACACAATCGTGGACAAAGTGCTTAAAGCGGTCATTTTGCGTGACGAAATCGGTCTCTGCATTGGCTTCAAGGAGAACGAGGTGATTTTTATCTTCACCCACCAAAATCAAGCCTTCTTTTGTTTCACGACCTTCTTTCTTGACGCCGGAAGCCATTCCCGCTTTGCGCAGAATATCGATCGCTTTTTCCATATCCCCTTCGGCAAGAACGAGAGCTTCTTTGCATTTACCCATTCCCACGCCAGTTTTCTCGCGCAGATCCTTAATCATCTCAGCATTGACTTCTTTCATAGACTCCTTTACTCGTCCGAATCTTCGTCTTCTTCTTCATCCTCATCGTCATCTTCTCCAGGAGGTTTGCTTTCAGCATCCCCTTTAGAGACTGGAAGATTCAGATCGTTTTTCTTATCGATTACTGACTGCATAAGCGCTCCTAGAACAATTTTGATACTTTTCAGCGCATCATCGTTGCATGCGATTACATAATCAATCGGATCTGGATCGCAATTGGTATCGACGAGGGCCATGACAGGAATGCCCAATTTATTGGCTTCAGCCACAGCGATGTGTTCGCGGCTTGGATCCACAACAACGAGCAAACCAGGAGGTTTGCGCATCGCCCGAATTCCAGCTAGGTTGCGGTCGAGCTTTACCCGCTCTTTTGTCCAAAGAGAAATTTCTTTTTTGGTCAATCCTTCGCCGCCTGCTGCAATCCGTTTTTCAATTCGCTCAAGCGTTTTCACAGACTGGCGAATGGTGGAAAGATTGGTCAACGTACCGCCGAGCCAACGTTCGCAAACGTAAAATTCTCCACACTCTTCGGCACATTCTCTAACAACGGCCTTAGCCTGTTTTTTCGTTCCGACAAAGAGGACAGATTTTCGTTTTCCTACCATTTCGCGGACGATCTGCACTGCAGCGCGGATCTGCTGCAGAGTTTTTGCGAGATCGATGATATAAATCCCGTTGCGCGCCTCAAAGATGAATCTTTTCATCTTTGGATTCCAGCGGCGGGTTTGGTGCCCGAAATGAGCTCCTGATTCGAGTAACTCCTTGATGGTTACCCCTGCGTTTTCTTTTTGTGCTGTAGCCAAATGACCCCTCAATAAAATTGTTTTCTAGCGCCTGGACAGAATTGAACTGACACTCGTAGCTTGGAAGGCTACTGTTCTACCATTGAACTACAGGCGCATCTAATCGATTATTAAGAAAAATCGAAATAGTAGTTTTACCCTAAAATTCTATTTTTTCCAAGGAAAAAGGGGAATATGTATGATTGGACATTATGAATTCTTTGATCCCGGCCAAAACTAAGCGCGTCCTCCAAGTCATCCTCATTGCCTTTTTGGCCATCGTTTTTCGGATCTGGCATCTCGGAGTCATTCAAAGAGATGCGCGGATTGTGGAAGCAAAAATGCCCCAGCAAAGGACGATCTTGCTCCGGGCTGATCGGGGAACAATTTGCGACAGGTTTCATATCCCATTGGCCTTGAACAGGATATGCTATAATGCCGCCATTTATTACGGCCAGATCGCGCAGATTCCGGTTGTGAACTGGAAGGCAGATGAGACGGGCAATCGAGTCCGCCATTATGCCCGTAAAGAATATATTCGAGAACTATCGGGGATTTTGGCAAAGGCTTTAGATCTCGAGGAAGAGAGGGTGGAAGATTTAATCCACGCCAAGGCCTCTCTTTTTCCCCATGTCCCTTTTGTCATCAAGGCGGGAATTAGCGAAGAGGAACACTATCGGCTGAAAATGTTGGAAAAAGATTGGTTGGGGGTCCACGCTGAAATCGCCGCAGAGCGTTATTACCCCTTAGGGAAGGTGGCCTCTGAGATCATCGGCACAATGGGAGCCATCAGCCCGCGGGAATACGGAGAGATCGCCCAAGAGATCGGTCTGCTTCAGCGCTCGATCGAACTGTACGAGCAGGGAATCGATATCACTCTTCCCGATGGATATGAAACTTTTGATCAACTCTACCGCCGCTACAATGAATTAAAAGAAAAAGCATATACCCTCAGTGATCTAGTGGGGAAAACAGGGATTGAAGGGCAATTTGAAGAGGAGCTTCGGGGTTTTTTCGGTAAGAAAACTTTTGAAATCGATCAAAAGGGGCGATATTTAAGGGAGATCTTGGGAGGCAAACCCGCTGTAGCAGGCCAGCAGCTCATCTTAACCATCTCCTCAGAGCTCCAGCAATTCGCAGAAAGTCTGCTCGCGCAAAATGAGAAGACAAGGGAAGGGAGAAGCATTGGCCTCGATCCAGCAGATAAAAAGAGAAAAGTGCAAAAACAACCCTGGATTAAGGGGGGCGCCATCGTGGCTCTCGACCCGAACAATGGGGAAGTGCTAGCTCTAGCAGGCTATCCCCGTTTTGATCCCAATGACTTTATCCCCTCTGCTAATGCGGAAAAGAAAGAAGCCAAACATAGACAAATCTGCCGCTGGCTCGAAAATGAGCGGTTCATTGCCGCCGTCTGGGATGGGAAAGAGGAATTAAGCCGGGAGCGCTTTGGCGGCTCGCCGCGCCAATTTTTAGATGAAAAACATCCTCTCACTTGGGAATTTTATCTCGATCTCATCCTTCCCACTGAAACTCCAATTAAAACTCTCTTCACCCGCTGCGATGATCTAAAAAGCGCAATCCAGATCCAAGAAGATTTTGAAGCGCTTCTCTATTTTTCAAAAGGGGAAGATTCTCTCGATGAGATCTTTTCTCGAACAGCTGAGCTCCCTTTAGATGCAGCAGCGCCGTTGAAGCGGCTTGGGTCTGCGCTCAGTTCCATTCCCTCCAATAAAGACAAGCTTTTCGCTATCGATCTCTGCCGAATGGCTGTTTATAGTCCCGCCTTCACCGACCCCCTGATTGCTCAAGTAGGCACTCTTAAAATTAGTGCCTATCGCGCTCTTTGCCAAGCATTCCAGCGAATCGAAACAGAGGCAAAAAAGCACTACCAGGAGAAATTTCACTCGGAAGAATTTCGCCAATGGCGAGAACTCCATCAAAAAGAATTCCTAGCAGAAAAAAGACGCGAAGAAAAAGAGAAGAAAACCTTTTCTCGTCCCTATATCGATTATCTAGATCAAAAAGAAAAAGAACTTTTCACAGCAGATTGGGAAGAAAAGAGGCTTCCTCTTCTTTTAGAATTGATCCTCGAGCAAAAAGAAGAAATTAAATTGCATGACATCTGCAAAACTCTATCAAAACCTTTGGCAGAAGAATTTCTCCGCTCATTTCGTTCCTTTTCCCAAATGGATCGCCCTCTTCTCTCTTCAAATCAAAAAATGGAAAAAGATCTCGCTCGATCCTTTTACCCCACCGGCGGTTTTGGATTTAGCCGCTCCTTTGCCTTTCAATCGGGATCGCCCCAAGGATCGCTCTTTAAGCTCATTACAGCTTATGAAGGGCTCAGGCAGGGTCAAGTTCCCATTCTCATCGACGATCTCACGCGCGATCCGCAAGTCGTCGCTTATTCATCCACGGGAACTCCCTTTCCCCGATTTTACAAAGGGGGCCGTCTTCCAAGAAGCCACCTGGCTCAAATTGGAAAGATCGATCTTTTGGGCGCTATCGAGCAGTCGAGCAATTCTTACTTCTCTATTCTCGCTGGCGATTATCTCGAGCATCCCGAAGATCTCGCCCGTGCAGCACAACTTTTTGGATTTGGAAAAAAAACGGGAATCGATCTCCCAGGAGAATTTAGAGGAAACGTTCCTACGGATCTAAAAAGCAATCGAACAGGCCTCTATTCTACAGCCATTGGCCAACACACCCTTCTCAATACGCCTCTTCAGACAGCTCTCATGCTTGCGACGATTGCCAACGGCGGGCGCCTCCTCAAGCCAAAAATTGCCAAAGTTGTGAAGGGATTTTCTCCTGACCGGCATCCTCTCGGCGCTTTTGCCGCCGCCTCCTATTTTGCAAAAGAAGAACTGGAAACCATTGGGATCCATTTTCCTCTTTTTACCGGCATTCATCACCGGAATTCTCTAGAAGAGACCACCGAATCCCCCACAGAAATCAGAAGCTCCATCCCCCTCTCCCCTCAAATACGTTCCACCCTGCTGGAAGGGATGGATCGGGCGATCTGGAGTCAAAAAGGAAGTGCTCGGCCCAGCGCGATCAAACAGCTATTGGCCAATCCCCTCCTCATGCGCAATTACCTCTCCCTAGAGCATCAGATGATTGGCAAGACAAGCACAGCAGAAATTGTCCACAATCCCGCCGCGAATCCTTCAAGCCGCCCGCAGATTTACAAAAACATCTGGTTTGGCGCGATCTCTTTCTCTCCCACGAAAATTCGGTGGGATCACCCCGATCTCATCGTCGTCGTCTTTCTCCGCTATGGCGACGGGGGGAAAGAAGCCGCGCCACTCGCCGCGCAAATGATCCAAAAATGGCGCGACCTCCAGCAAACCCATAATCCATAGATCCACCACGGAGGAAGGAGTGGTGGATCGCCTGCGTTATCTAGAACAGGCTGTGAGGGCCTTTTCAAAATAGGCGATTGTTGCCTTCAGTCCCTCTGTTAACTCGACTTGCGGCTCCCAGCCAAAGAATTTGCGGGCTTGGGAAATGTCAGGCCGCCGTTGTTTAGGGTCGTCCGAAGGAAGCGGATGATGGAC
>DATIHQ010000116.1:0-22707 GCA_035480535.1 Chlamydiales bacterium | reverse complement strand
TTTAAATGCGACAGAGCCTGCATTGACAGCGGCAGATGCAATCGATGTTCCCAACCCAATTAGATGCGCGAGATTGTGCACGCCAGGTGTCCGGTAAGTGGATGTCAGGCGCCAACAGAAAAAAACAGTGCCTAAAAAGGCAAAGGGGAGGGTCGCATAGGTTAAACTCGATTTGTTCGTGCATGCAGCCGCTATCGGCAATGCAGTCTCGGCCGCATAGCAAAGGTATCCTGCTCCATTCAAAATAGAACTACAACGCGTCATATGGATCTCCCATACAGAAAATCTGTTCCAAGAGTTTAAGAAAGAGAAGGATTACAGACAAGAGATTAGATGAGTTTGACTATTGACTATCTGGTTCATGAAGATTTTAACGAAGGCCTCGCGGGAGAAGAGCTGGGCCTTTTCACTTTGTAGGAACTGGGCGGCTTTCTCTAGGTAAGTCTCGTATTCAGCGCGATTTATTTGTTTCATGAAGTCGTAGAGCTCTTGTGTGTTTTTAAATTTGCGGCGGTCGATGAAACATTCAGGGGGAATGGAGTCGCAGATGTTGCTCGCACCCCAGTAAATGGGGACGCATCCAGCTTGGAAGCAATCAAAGATTTTTTCAGTGATATAGCCCTTGATGTCGCGCGTGTTTTCATAGGCGATGCAGAAGCGATATTTTTTGATCGTATCGATCTTGTTAGGGGTTTTTCCTCTCCAGTTTTTTAATTTGAGTTGATCCCAAGAATGGCCATAGAGATCAAATTCTCCTTCTTTATCTTCAAAAAAACGGGCCACTGCGTCTCGTTCGCTGTAGAGTTCTTTGGGATAGGTGCTTTTCAAGTGGGAATTGACCATCACACACAATTTTTTCTGATCAAAATCATAGAGCGGCTCGATTCTTTTCTTGAGGACTGGATAATTGAATTTGAAAAATTTCTTGTTGTCGACGAGATCGTCGTCCCAGGTAAAGATCTTACCAAAGAGAGCTTGGATGGCGGGAGTATAGAGAGAAAGTTGTACAGTCGGCGGCTCCCACATGAAGAGAATGAGCTTTTCTTTAGGAACTCTTGAAAAGTCGAAGGTTGAGAGATTTCCTGCCATGTTCCAGAGGATCCAGATTCGATCGGTTAGTTCTCGCTCCTGCATTGGCAAGGCATTCCAAGCGCTCAGATCTCCTTTTGCCAAGAGGGGCTTGTAGAATTCCCAATCCCAACATTTGATTTCCCATCCCTTTTCTCTTAGGAGAGATTGAATTGTCCAAAGAGGGGCCCATTCTTCCCCTTTCCATCCTTGGGGCGGAGAAAAGAGAGCCGTGCCTTTGCAATTCCACGACCAATCTGCGTAAAATTCAATCAGATCGGAGTGGAGAGCGCTGCACAGGAACAGAGAGAGAATCAATGCAGTTTTTCGCAAGGTTGTCCTGAATAGACAATTTCTTCTATCCCTTCATGGCGAATGAAGAGGCGCGAATTGACCGTTTGCGGCTTTAAATAGGCGCGAAGGGCCTCATCAAATTTTTCTGAACTGCAGTGATCCCCGCAGGTGAAAAGATCGACGAAACAGGCTCCATATTCGGGATAGGTGTGAAGACTGGAGTGGCTCTCTGAGAGAAGATAGACAAGAGTGAGGCCGTTTGGGGGAAAAATATGATGAGCTTCATTGAGGATCGTCGCCCCCGATAAATGAACAGCTTCATCCATCGCGCGGATTAATTCATCGACGTTTGCAATGGCTTTGAGATCGCAGTCGAGATAACTTGCAACGAAATGTTTTCCTGCAAATTTATGATCCTTTTCTTCAGCAAAAAGGAAGTTTCCTAGAAGAGATAATGTGAGTAATGCGATGCGAATCATCTTTGATCCCAAGAGATACAAAATGCCCTCATTTTACACAAAGATGAATTTAAAAATGTATCAAAATCTGCTGGATCTATAATGGCCAGATCGATAAATTCCGGTTTGTGGTGAATTCAAATTAAGGAGAACAGATGAATAAGGATTTAGTGAAATTAGCCGCGATTGGTTTGGCAGCAGGGCTTTGCTTTTCTGGCTCATCCGCTTCTACGGAACGGGGTGAAATTGCGATGTCTTGTTCTAAATCGAAGAGTGAAATGCCTGCAATGGATCAAGAAGATAGCTACAAAGGAAATGGCGATAAGTCTTCTTGCAGCGGCAAAAGCGGATGCAGCAGTACTTCCAGCAGTGAGGTGCAGGAAAGTGAAAAAATGGACAAATCTGAAGAAGCCATGTCGGAAAGTTCTGAAAAACGGTTGAGCGCGGCTCAAAAGGTCATGCAAGAAGAAAGTTTGCCAGAAATCGAATGAATGATTAGCTTTGTTGGATGCAAAGCGAAAAGATCCCGAATCTGGGGATAGGAATTGGCCTCAGGCCCGTTCATTATAGTGATATTTTTTCTAAGTGGCCTGCTGTTGATTGGTTTGAGATCATCAGCGAAAATTTCATGGTACCGGGTGAGAGGGCTCTGGAAAAACTGGAGCGTATCTTAGAGCGATATCGGGTGGCCCTTCATGGGGTTTCTCTGGCAATTGGAAGCCCCGACCCGCTCGATTTCGATTACTTAAAGAAATTGAAAGCACTGGCTCGGAAGACGAATACACCCTGGATTTCCGACCATCTTTGCTGGGGAAAATTGCCCGGCGCCCATTATCACGATCTACTTCCCTTGCCCTATCGAAGAGAGGTCATTGACTATGTGGTTGAACGGACTCGCATTGTCCAAGATTTTTTAGAAGTTCCCTTTGCCCTGGAAAATGTCTCTTCCTACGCCGGCTACAAAGGGGATGAAATGAGCGAATGGGAGTTTTATCGCGCGGTTGTTGAAGAGGCCGATATTTTTATGATGCTCGACGTAAATAATATTTATGTATCGAGCCGGAATCACAACTTTTCTCCCAACGAGTATATTTCTAATCTTCCTTTGGAGAGGGTGATTCAAATCCATCTGGCTGGGCATAGCGATTACGGCGCCTATTGTCTCGATACGCATGATCATTATGTATGCGATGAGGTCTGGAAACTCTATGCCGAAGTGTATCCGCGGACGAGAGTTTCCACTCTTTTGGAATGGGACGATCACTTCATCAGTTTTGAAGATACGTGGAAAGAGGCGCTCAAAGCAAAAGCCTTCCAAAAAGAAATTCTTCAGGCGGCTTTGTGAGCTGCGTACCTGCTTCTCTTCTCGAGCTGCAAAAGTGGATGGGAGAGATCATCGCCCGCCCTCTTCGGCAGTTAGGAGAGTATGATCTCCCCATTTACGATGAAAAGATCGCGCAATCGATAGAAGAGAGGATGGCGCCAGGTCCCTATCTCAGCGCGTCGCAGCGCTTAGGGATATACAATCAGCAGTTTTGGTTTCGGATGTTTGTGATTTTACAGTCGGATTACCCTTCACTTCTTCGCCTTTTTGGCTATGAGGAGTTCAATCGTTTCATTGTGGAGCCTTACATCTTGAAATATTTTCCAAATCACTGGTCGCTCTCCTCTTTGGGGCGAAAGCTGCCGCAATGGATTGCGGAGGAATATGGCGATGAAGACAAGTGGCTCGTTCAACAATTAGCTACGATTGATGCGCTTTATGAGAGGCTTCCTCTCGTGCGCCCAAGTCCAAAGCTTGAAGATATAAATGGGCCTATCTACCTGCAGCCTTTTGTAGCCATCGTGGATCTTGAGGGGGATCTCTTGAAATTTAGAGAGGAGTTGTTGAGAGAAGAGCCAAACTATTGGCAGGAGCGCGATTTCCCAAAGATCGATGGGGGAGGCTCATTTGTTCTCGCAGGCAAACAGGGAGAGATTGAATATGAGAAGATTTCTCCTGCCCAGGCGCTGCTGTTAAGGGCATTTGAAAAGGGAGCAACGTTAGAAGAGGCTTGTCATTTGTTGCAGGGAACGATGATTGAAGAGGCGGAGAGGAATATTGGCGATTGGTTTAGAAAGTGGGGTGAGAGGGGCTGGTTCACAGGAAAAATTTAAAGTGGGGGTTTTTCGTGGGGGTTGGGGACTTCGAAGGTCTCGGCGAGAGTTTCGGGCTTTTTCTTGAGGATGTAGGTGAGCGTGCCGCCGAGGATGATGAGCGCCGTTCCAATGAGAGAGCGAAAGCCGAGGGGCTTGTCGAAGATGATCCAACTAATGAGGCCGGCGTAGACCACCGTTGAATAACCGAGAGGCGAGAGGTAGGAGGCCGTACCATAGCGGTAAGCGATGGTGAGGAGCATCTGCCCGATGGCTGTAGCGACGCCGATTCCTAGAGTTTGCAGCCATTCGATGCCGGTGGGATGGGTCCAGTAGACCCAGGCAAAGGGACCGCTGAGGATCATTCCGACGAGGAAGTAGTAGAAGAGGGTGCGCGTCATTGGCTCTTTTTTGAGATTGAGCATGCGAATGGCGCAAAAGGCAACGCCTGAGGCAATGCCCGCAAAGAGACCGAAGAGGAAACCGATCTGGAAGATCTGGGTGGTAGGATTTAAAATGACCGCAACGCCGATGAATCCCACAATGATCGACCACCAAACATGCAGCGAGATCTTTTCGCGCATCCAAATCCACCAGATAAAGGGGACGAAAAAGGGCGCTGTGTAGTTGAGGGTTGTGGCATCGACTAAGTTTAAGAGGCGAATGGCGAGGAAATAGAGATAATAGCTAAATACCCCAAATACATCGCGAATGAGATGGAGGGGAAGTTCGTTGGTTTTTAGCCGATGGACTCCTTTTCTTAGGGCAATGGGGAGAATGCAGAAAAAGCTGATGCAGTTTTGAAGAAAAATAATCTGGATTGTCGGGAATCGCCCTTGAAAACTCCAGACAATAGAGCTGGCAGTCATAAAAAAGAAATAAGCGACGACGCAGATGAAAATGCCTAGCCCCAGGCGATGCGGAGTCTTTTCGTGTGCCATAAAACTCAACTTACATCATTAGTGATTTTTCCTGTTCACTCAATTCAAAATTTGATAGACCTTATTTGAGAATGGGGGAATTCAGTATGGTCGAGTTTGAAAAAGCTAAAGTAGAATGGTTAGAATTTGATCTCTTGGAAGAATATCCCCATGTTCTTCATGGAGTGTTTTTGCGCCATGGAGGAGTGAGTAAACAACATTTTGGAACGCTCAATGCTGGAGAGGGGACGAGCGATGCTCCCGACAACGTGAAAGTGAATCGGGAACAGGTGCGCAAAGCTCTTGGCGTACAACAGGTGATTTATCCCCATCAAACGCATGGGTCAAATGTCCATCGCGTCACGGCAAAAAATCTCGATAAACTCCCCCAAGCGGATGCTCTTTTTACGACGGAAAAAGGAATTGGACTGGGCATCACTCATGCCGATTGCCAAGCGGCCATTTTTTACGATCCTGTTCATGAAGCCGTCGGGGTAGTTCATTCAGGATGGCGCGGGAGTGCGCAAAATATTTACGCCCGCATGCTGGATGCGATGCGCCGCGATATTGGAACCCAGCCGCAAAATTTAATTGTCTGCATCTCTCCTTCCTTAGGGCCAGATCACGCTGAATTTAAGAACTATAAACAAGAGCTTCCCCAAGAGTTTTGGTCTTTTCAAGTGAAGCCGACATATTTCGATTTCTGGGCGATCAGCCGAAAGCAGCTCGCCGGTGCCGGGGTTCCCGATAAGAATATCGAAATCACCTCAGTCTGTACCTACTGCAATCCAAAAGATTATTTTTCCTATCGCCGCGAAAAAGAAACAGGCCGCCATGCAACAGTCGTTGCATTGAAAAGCTGATTTCTGAACAATAGTCCCTATGGAAATCATTAACCTTCGCCTTTCGGGAGTGAAAAAGATCGTTCCGCGCGTCTTTAAAGACGAACGGGGCTTTTTTTTCGAAAGCTACAGTCAGCCGCTCTATCTTTCTAATGGGATTGAGACTGTGTTTGTTCAAGATAATGTCTCTTTTTCTAAAAAAGGAACGGTGCGGGGATTACATTATCAATCGAGCCCGGGTCAAGCGAAGTTGGTGAGCTGCGTATCTGGAAAGATCTGGGATGTAGTGGTCGATCTTCGCCCTGACTCCGCTACATTTGGAGAGTGGGTGGCAGTTGAACTCGATGACCAAGAGCATCATCAGCTCTACATTCCCATTGGATTTGCCCACGGATTTGCCGTGATGAGCGAAACGGCCCGCATTCAATACAAAGTGAGCGCAGTCTACAATCCAAAAACAGAATGCTCCATCCGTTGGAATGATCCCGATTTGCAAGTGGCTTGGCCTGTGAAAGAGCCGATTCTCTCTCCTCGAGATCAGACGAGTCCTTATTTTAAAGAGGTATTTTATGAAGTTGTGGATCACCGGCGCTAACGGACTTCTGGGAAGTACGTTGATGAAGATGTGCGAGGCCATTGGCACTGGACATCAGGAGGCCGATATTGGGGATTTGGCATCGCTTCGCGCCTTTGTGCGAAAGCGCTTTGGCATCACTCACATTGTCAACTGCGCCGCCTATTCACTGGTCGATCTTTCAGAGACAAATCGGGAAGAGGCTTATCGCGCAAATGCTCTCGGCGCAGAAAATCTGGCTTTGATCGCCAAGGAGACGGGCGCGCGCCTCATTCACATTTCAACAGATTATGTTTTTGGAGGGGAGCCACAGCGCCCTTTGAAAGAAACCGATCCCGTTTCTCCATGCAATATATATGGCCAATCGAAATTGGAAGGGGAAATGCGCGTGCAGAAGGTTTTGCCAGACGCTTGCATCCTCCGCGTCTCTTGGATTTTTGGGAATGGAGGGAAAAATTTTGTAGCGAAGCTTCTCCAAATGCTGCAGACGCAAAAGGAGATTCGCCTCACTTCTGATCAATGGGGAAGGCCAGGCTATGTCATCGATATTGCAGAAGTCATCCTTCGAATGCTCGATGCGCAAGGAATCTATCAATTTGCCAATGCGGGAGTGGCGACGAAATATGAATTTGGCCTCGTCATGAAAGAAGAAGCGGAGAAATTGGGCATCAAAGTTGTGACCGAAAAAATGATTCCTGTTCCTGGCTCTTTTTTCTCCTCTCCCTGCAAGCGGCCCGCTTATTCTGCTTTTGACACGACAAAAATCGAACGGGACTTCCAAATAAGCCCACGTCATTGGCGAGACGCTTTACGAGAATTTTTGGTTCAACATGCTCCCGCTGCGGCCTCTCTCTAGTCTTCTCGTCACAGGAGGCGCCGGTTTCATTGGCTCGGCTTTCATTCGCTATCTTTTGCGCAAAGCCTCTTTTAAGGGACGCATTCTCAATCTTGACCTTTTAACCTATGCGGGAAATCTCCATTCGTTGGATGGATTTCATGAGCATCCTCGCTACCGCTTTGTTCAGGGAGATATTCTCAATCAGCCGCTCATTGAAAAACTTCTCATCGAATGGGAAATCGATGCGGTGGTCCATTTTGCAGCCGAAACGCATGTCGACCGAAGTATTGCTCAAGCTTTGCCTTTTATAGAGACGAATGTGAAAGGAACTCTTTCTCTTCTCGAGGCTGTTCGGAAAACGCCTCAGGTTCATTTCCATCATATTTCAACAGATGAAGTCTACGGCTCGCTTGGAGAAAGCGGTACGTTCAATGAACACTCCCCCTATCGCCCCAATTCCCCTTATTCCGCCTCGAAGGCGGCCTCGGATCATCTCGTCAGAGCTTTTGCTCATACCTACAATCTCTCCACGACTCTGTCTCATTGCAGCAATAATTACGGCCCTTGCCAATACCCTGAAAAATTCATACCCGTCATGATTCTGAATTGCCTGAGGGGCAAGCCTCTTCCTGTTTATGGCCACGGCGCCAATGTGCGCGATTGGCTTTATGTGGAGGATCATGCGGAGGCGGTTTGGACGATTCTTCAATTTGGGAAAAAGGGGCAGGTTTACGATATTGGAGGGGCTACAGAGCTATCCAATATTGAGCTTCTCCATCAACTTATCGAGCTTGTTGGTAAGAAGAGGAAAATTTCGCCTCCTAAGATTCGCTTTGTGGCCGATCGGCCGGGGCATGATTATCGCTACGCGATTGACACGAGCAAAATCAGGAATGAGCTGGGCTGGCAGCCGCGTACGACTCTCAAAGAAGGCCTGCGACGTACACTGCGCTGGTACCTCAAGTCTGAGACTCTACCACAAAGAAAAAAATAATCGAGGGGAGGCCCCTCGAGCTCCCCATTTTTTACCACCGAGAACACCGAGAGCACCGAGGTGGGGACCACCCCATTTAAAATTTTCTTTTTCTCGGCGTTCTCGGTGGGCTCGGTGGTTAATTTTCTTTTATGGGTGTGAGGGAGTGGAGGAGGGCGGGGCGGTCGAGCTTCATGAGCCAGATTTCATGGTCTTGGCGCCCGTAAAGGATCCAGATGTATTGATCGTCGAAGAGAAAACCCGAGGGGAAGATACAGCGGAGAGCCCCCCAGTAGGGCTTGTAGATGGCGCCTGAGTAGAAGCCGGGAGCGATGATGGGCTCTAGACTGATGTGGGTGATTTGGAAAGGAGGGGTGGAGGAGAAGAGGTAGGCTCCCATAAAATAATGGGGCATTTCTATGCCATTTGAATGGGATGTGGCCATCTTTTTCCAGGAATGGAAAAAGGAAAGATAATGGTCGGTGTCGAGAGGGAGGGCCGGGGTGCCGCCGTGCAGGGGGCCAAAAGGCCAGTGAATGGGGGCGTGGGTCGAGGCGATGGTTTCACATTCATCTGATTGGGGGAGGGGATGAAAGATGAGATGGGGGGTGAGGGAATAGGCAAGGAGGAGATGACCTTGGTAGACAAAAGGAACCCAATTTTGTTCTTTTCGAGTGGGATTTTCTCCCTCAAATTGATGGAGATGCATCGGGTTATGAATGGAAAAAGCGTTGTTGTCATAGATTAGCTCTCCAATATACATCCGGTATCCACCGGCAGTCACTTTTTCATCTACATTATCGGTGTAGATGATGTAGAGGCTTTTGCCTATGGGGATGAGACGTGCATCTGCAGCTCTTGAGGGAATGGATGAATGGGGGCGTGTTTGGAGCAGTTGGGGTTCAACTATGGGATCGAAGTTATCGTCTAGGAGAACAACTCCTATGTAGGAAATGAAGGGAGTTTTGGGATCTGGAATGACCCGAAAACTGAGAAGGAAATACTCTTGCCAACGGGCGATTGAGGGGTTGAATGCATCGGGGAATTCAGGGAGCTCGATCCGTTTGGTTTCTAAGATAAAGGATTGAGGGTTTTCTTCCAGATTGACTTGGGACCAAAGGAAAGGAGAAAGTAAGAGAAGAAAATATTTCATTTGATGGGAATAAGAGTGTTGAAAAGGCCTTCTTTGTCGATCTTAGCGACCCACATCTCATGATCTTGCCTTCCATAGACGATCCAAAGATAGCGATCGTTGAATATGTAGCCGCCAGGAAAGACCACGCGGAGAGGCTTCCAAGTTTTATGGGCTGGGCCATGATAGAATTTAGGCCCAACGATAGGCCTTGGACTGATGCGGGTGAGGTTGAAGGGCGGCGAGCCTGAAAAGGTATAGGCCCCCATGAAGTAATGAGGGATATTTTGACCATTTGAATGGGCTGTGGCCATACTTTTTGAGGAGTGGAAAAAAGAGAGATATTCCCCATCTTCTTGCAAGAAAGCTTGCGTTCCGCCTCTTAAAACTCCCCAATTCCATTTGATATTTCCAAATGTCGATGCAATGGTAAAACACTCCGATTTTCCCAGTAGAGGAAGGAGGATGCGATGAGGGATGAGGCTATAGGCGAGAAGGAGATTTCCATGGTAAACAAAGGGAACCCAGTTTTTTTCCGAACGCTCTGGTTTTTCAGCTTCATAATGGATCAGGCAATCAGGAGTTTCTGCAGAGAAATTTTTCCCATTGTAAAAGACCTCGGCAATGACCATCCTCCGAACCTCGAGGGGTCGATAGAGTTTGAGCACATTGCTATAGGCGATAAATAGGCGCTCCCCAATCGCAATTAATCGGGGATCTTGTCTTTTAGCGATGCAATAGGGATCCTCTTTGGAGATTTCTAGAAATTGAGGTTTAGATTTTGGGTTGAAGTCCTCATCGAGCCAAACTAAACCAATCTTATTTGTCGATCTTGTCACAGGTTCATAGGTTCGAAAACAAAGAAGTAAAGAGCCTTGAAATCGAAGAATCGATGGATTAAAGGCGTCGGGAAATTCAGGAAGCCTGATCCGTTTTGTTTCAAGAATGAAAGGGGCATTCATCTCTTCCAGATCGACAAAATTGGGATTGGGAATATAAACCGTAGGCTCTTCGCTATTGACAGACGATTCATGGTAATCGTCCACGCTTTCTTGCTGAGCAAAACAGTGGCAAGCCAAAAGTAGGAAGATCAGAGGATGTCTACAAAGTGATCGATGGCAGCTTTTGGGTCTTTTTGCGATATTTCGCTTGGTCCTTCGGCGCCTATGGGCTATCGCATATGGCCGCCTCAAAGCCAAGCAAAATCTCATCAAAAATCCCTCAAAATCTGCTGATCGCTGACTTTGTAAACATCCTCTCAATCTCATGGAAAATCTCGGAATGGGTTTTCAAATTGCGTGTCTGGCCAAAATTCAAAGGGAAAGGCTTCATATAGCCGTTTTAAATCACATTGAAAGGGAGGCTCCCCCCCCATTTCAAGAGCCATTTCAATGGAGGTGGCAAATTGAAAATTGGGTCGATTTGTGCCGAGATAATAGTCTCGGAATTTTAAAAAATATTCCCTTTCTGAGATGCGCAACATGCGCGCGGGGATTCCATAGGCTTCAGCAACGACGAGTCCGTGAAGAGAGCTCGCAATGACAAAGCGGCTATCTAAAATGGCTTCAAGAATCTCATCCCAAGGATCTGTTGGATGAATTATGTGGGGATCTGTTTTTGGAAGCAGGTCTCTTTCAGTGTAATGAGGGATCACGATGTAATCGCGGGAGGGAAATTCTTTTCGTTTAAATTCGGGAAAAAAATAGGGAAAAAGCAGGGCAGGATCCCCATAGATTTCGGGGCATTCGATCTGGAAATTTTGCATCAGAAATTGGCGTGTGATGGGTCCGCGCACGGCTCGCACATCCAGATCGGTAAACGTATAATCTTTTAACAGAGCTCTTTTGGGAGTGAGCCCAGATCCCCAAATGACATCGCCTTGATTCGCAAAATAGAGAATCGAGCCAATCGCCAGCAGTTTTTTTTCAGGATTTTTTGTCTTTTTCTTATAGGTTCGAAGAGAGCTATGCACAATTCGCTCAACGAGTTTCACAGACAAGTAGTCTCCAAAATTGACAAAGGGCCCTTCCTGCCAATACATCAGGGGAAGTTCGGCATGGGCTACCCAACCACTCAATAGAACAAATAAGAGGAACTGTTTCATTTGCAAAGAGGTGATTGGTTTTCAGGGGCCCTAATTTGCCCGTCTGTAGAAAAAAATTCAATAGGCATCTACGCAATATAAATGGTTAGTTAAGGATTTGGCAATGCACAACCCCAAAAACCGAGGCGATTTTCGGGGGCCCCAAAAGCAATGTAAAGCGCGCTTTACATTTGATTTTATCTGGGGGTTTTGGTTTATCTCGGGAAAGAGAGGTCGCATGACACTGAAGGTATATAAAGCAAAGCGGGATTTTAAGAAGACGCCGGAGCCGAAAGGGAAGAAGGCGGGGGGTGGGAAGGAGCTGACGTTTGTGATTCAAAAACATGCGGCGAGCCATCTGCATTATGATTTTCGTTTGGAGCATCGAGGAGTGTTGGTGAGCTGGGCCGTGCCTAAAGAGCCGCCGAAGGTGGCGGGAGTGAAGAGGTTGGCAATTCATGTGGAAGATCACCCATTGAGCTATGGGGAGTTTGAAGGGACGATTCCAGAAGGAAATTATGGGGCAGGGAAGGTAGCTATTTGGGATCGAGGAACCTATTCGGCGTTAGGGGCGGAGACGAGGGGAGAGTCGGCGAAGAGGGTGGAAGAGGGATTGGAAAAGGGACATGTGGCCATTGTGCTTAAGGGGAAGAAGCTGAAGGGAAATTACGATCTCATTCATTTAAAGCGGGCGGATAAAAAGAACATGTGGATTTTGGTGAAAAGAAAATGATTGCTCCGATGTTGTGCACTTTGGTCGATGAGCCGTTTGATGCAAAGGGGTGGATTTTTGAAATTAAATGGGATGGCTACCGCGCTCTGGCAGTGAAAAAGGGATCGGTGAAGCTCCTTTCGCGGAATGGGTTGTCATTCAATAAGCGGTATCCGTCGATTGTGGAAGAGTTGGAGAGGTTGCCGGGATCTTTTGTTTTAGATGGAGAGATTGTGATTTTCGATAAAGAGGGAAGATCGCACTTTCAGCTGCTACAAAATTATCTCAGGAATCATGAGGGGACGCCGATCTATTGTGTTTTCGATATTCTTTTTCTCAATGGAAAAGATTTGCGGAGTAAGCCGCTGCTGGAAAGGAAAAAAATATTAAAGGCTTTCCTGGGAAAAAGAAAAATTCTTAAGTTTAGCGATCATGTGAATGAAAAGGGAATCGCGTTTTTCAAAGCGGCGGCGAAAAAGGGATTGGAAGGGATCATCGCGAAGAAGGCGGATAGTGTTTATCAATCGCGCCGGAGTAGGGATTGGCTGAAAATTAAACCGGGACGGGGGCAGGAAGTGGTGATTGGAGGCTTTACGCCGCCTAAAGGGAGCCGAAAATATTTTGGAGCTCTTGTAACGGGGGTTTATAAGGGAGGAAAATTGATCTATTCAGGCCTTGTGGGAGGGGGATTTAACCGGCAGTTATTGAAGGATGTGCATGAAAAGCTGAAGAAATTGATCACCCCCGTCTGCCCTTTCGCAACGAGGCCAAAGTCAAAGAGTTCTGTGACGTGGGTGAAGCCAAAACTTGTTTGCGAGGTTGATTTTACCGAATGGACCAATGAGGGGCTCATGCGCCACCCCATCTTTAAGGGACTGAGGATCGATAAAGCAGCCAAAAAGGTAAAGAGGGAAGGATGAGTGTAAAACTGACGAATCTAGAGAAGATTTATTGGCCTGAGGAAAAGATCACAAAAGGGGAAATGATTGAATACTATGAGTCTGTGTCCCGCTATATCCTCCCCTATTTAAAGGATCGGCCTTTGGTGCTGCATCGTTATCCCGATGGGATTAAGGGATTCTCCTTTGTGCAGAAAGATGCGGGCAAGGATGCGCCGAGTTTTGTCAAGACGGCACTGGTTGCGCATAAGGAAAAGAAAGTGAATTATATCGTCGTCCAGAATGTGAAAACGCTTCTCTATGTCGCGAATTTGGGATCGATCGAACTTCATCCTCTCAATGCATCCATTCCCCGTATAGATTTCCCCGATTACATGGTCTTTGATCTCGATCCAGAGGCAATTTCTTTTAAAGCCGTTGTGGAAACGGCTCAGGTCCTTCATGAAATTTTAGAAGAGCTAAAGATGCCCCATTTTTGTAAAACATCGGGGGCCACGGGTCTTCATATTTTTATTCCGCTCGATGGGAAATGGAATTTTGTGCAAACGCGTCAATTTGCCTATCAATTAGCCAGCGTTGCAAGGCAAAGGCTGCCCCAGGTTATTTCCTTGGAGCGGATGCCGAAGAATCGGCAGAGAAGAGTTTATATCGATACGCAGCAAAACATTCGCGGCGCCTCCATGGCGGCCGCCTATTCTCTTCGAGCAAAACCTCACGGCCCCGTGTCCACCCCTCTGGAGTGGAAAGAGGTGAATGGAAAACTCGATCCTCTGGATTTTACGATCCATACGATCCGGCAGCGGCTGGCTAGAAAAGGGGACCTGTTTAAGGGAGTTTTGGGCAGGGGGGTGAACTTGCAGGCCTATTTAAAGAAGCTTGAGAAATTGAGCTGATATATGGCATCTTTGTTCGGAAATGATTCGGACTGAACCTGTTTCTTCTTCTCCTCGTTCTTATCAGGCTGAGCTGCTTGCGTTTCCCGAATATTCAAAAGAAGAGATTGCTGATTTCCTTTGGGATAAAAATATAGGAACTTATTGTTCCTATACAGATGGTGAGGATCGGTGTTGGATTACTTATGTAGATAGGGATGGGAAAGTTAAGCACCAAGAATTTATTTGCAATTCGGGAACTTATGAACTGGTTGCCGAAAGTGGGAATAAGACTTTCGACAGTTGGCACGCACTATTGAAATTCAATTCGAGCGAATGGAATACATTGGTGTCAGAAGATGAAATCGATGAATGGAAGCTCAAGCAAGAAATCCGCGATCCCCTTTATTTCTGTGAGGAACCCAATGCCTTTGAAAGATTTAACAATGAGAAACCTCCGGGGGTCTATTGCGTCTACCCAGACTCAAAAGGACCGAGTGTTTATCGACTCTATTATTTCAAAGGAGAACGCTTAGCAGGCATCTCTTTTGTTCAGGACAAAACGGTGATTCGCGTAGGAGATTGCGTTTATCGCAAATTTTCTGAATTAGCGGCAATTTATGCTAGGACGCCCTATTGGAAATGGGAGGTAGAAAAAACGGGGGGAATTCTATTCAACAGAGACAACCCTTCGCCTGTACCTCCTAGTCCTCCGTTTGAAGAAGTGGCTTCGAACCAATTAAAACAAAGTTTGATTGAAGAAATTGAAGATCCCCGCTGGTTTGATCCTCATCCCACAACCTTGGGTAAGAGACTCCTAGATTCTGCAGATATGACTTTTGCCATTACGAAAGACAAGAAGAATGAATATACTTTGCATTACTTTTTCGCAGAAAAAAAACAAATTTGCCCTCTGCGATTCCAGGTGATTGACAACGAGTCGACTCTCCTGTTTCCCCATGACAAAAATGGGATTATATTTAACATGGATGGGATGCGGATGTGGTATAAACTCGGCGATCCTCTTTTTGGGGAAGACCTTCCTCAAATTACCAGTTAGTGGTAGAGTTTTTTTGTCAAAAATTTTGGGGTGGGTGATGAAGAGCTTTGGTCTTTTTCTTTTGGCGGCGTCTAGTCTTCTTGCAAATCCAGCGGCCGAATTGGCACAGCAATACGGATATTCTGCGAACCAAGATTCTGATATTTGGGAACATGTCCCCGTGCTTCGAAGGCTCTCTGCGGAGTGTTCGTCGGTGATTGAGATTGGATTGAGGTACATGGTCTCAACTTGGGGCATCCTGCAGGGCTTGGCGGACAGTGCTGCAGGAAATCGATCGTATCTTGGAATTGATAAAGTCCGCCCCGCTGAACATACGCTTCAACTGGCTGAGAGATTGAGTGAAGAGAATGGGGTTTTGTTTAGGTATTTGAAGGCAGATGACATGACAATCGATCTTGCGCCGACAGAGATGCTTTTTATCGATTCGCTGCACACCTATTGCCATTTGAGCTATGAGTTGGAAAAATTCTCGCCTAAGGTCTCGAAATATATCGCTATGCACGACACGAGCGAACCTTGGGGTGAGGCGGACGATACTGTCTATTATGGAGATTTTTCAGAATATCCTGAGTGGATCGACCGGAGCAAAAGAGGTTTATGGGCGGCGGTGGTCGACTTTCTGGGACGCCATCCAGAGTGGCAATTGTTGGAGCGGCGCACCAATAATCACGGCTTCACGATCCTCCGCCGCATCGGGGAGTAGAGGGATTGTCAGGTTTAGGATCTGAGACGTAATGCGAATATCAGCGCAGAGGTAGGGGGCAGAGATAGAAAGTTCGCAGAGAGAGGGGGCCCTAAAAATGCATCATTTTTGGGGTAGAGAGAGGAAGTTGGCGGACTACGTCCGGAGGAAGAAAGGGCGCCTCTCTAACTCCGGGCAGGGTCCCGGATCGCCGAAGGCGATTTTTTTTCTCTGCGATCTTTCTCACTCTGCAATTATCTCTGCGCTGATATTCGTATTACGGCTGGGATTTTGAGACTGAGTGGTTCTCTCCACCCTCGAAGAGGGTGTGCCATTTGGCGGCGATTGCTTTCCAGGTATAGTCTTGAAGAATGAAGTCTCTCATTTTAGCCCGGTCGGCGAGTTCAATAGCTTCGGCGTGTTCGAGGGCTTGCACAAGAGTGGAAAAGTAGGCTTCCCGGGTTGTGCATTTGTAGCCATGGCGCACGGTTTCTTTGAGGGCTGTTCTTTCGAGACAGACGGGAATGGCCCCTGCAGCCTGCGCGCGGAGGGCGGAAATACAAAAAGTCTCCCATCGCGTACAGGGATAGGTCCAAAAAGAGGCCGTTTCATAGGCTTTGGTGAGTTCGTCGTGTCCGACGAGTCCATGCTCAGTGACTCCGAGAGTGGCGAAACGGGCCACTTGGGAACGCATCTTTTTTTCCGTCTGGGGAGACAGGATGCCCCAATGCTTCCACCCGTAATAGAGATCGAGCGTAGCGCGGGGAAAACGCTTTTTGATCGAGGGCCAAATATCGAGAAGGAGCTCGAGTCCTTGCGCATAACTCGATGCATAAATACAGGAATAGGGGTTGCGCCGCTCTTCGATGGGGTGAAAGGAGGCGGGATCGATCCCATTGCCAAAAATTTTTGTGAATTTTGTAAAACAGGGATTCTTATGGATCCAATGCTGGCGCTGCCACTCCGTTAGCCAGAGAACGTCGTCGAGCTCTTTGATTTGCGCTTCTGTGCAAGGATCGATGGCAATGTCATGGGGCCAGAAATAGATTTTGTCTGATCGCTGCTTCCATCGTTTTAAGGAGACGAGATCTCGCCACAGAATAGCGATATCAAAATGAGTCCCCTCATAGTCTTTGTGTGTGATATAACGGGGGTTGGCGTCGGGGCGGGAATAAAGGGAGTTGGGAGGAGGGTCTCCAAGCACGAGCACTTGATAGCCGAGCTGCACGAGCTCTTTGGAGATGTAGATGATCGCCTCTTCAGCGCCCGTAATCCCCGTTTTCAGATCATCTGGATCCCAGGGTTGGACGCCGTTCTTATCTGTAGCGATAATCCCTATGACTTTGGGATCTGCTCCAAGTGAAAAACAAAAAATCAGGAATAGAAAATAGTACATAGTTCACACTTGCTAGAAATTTTTACCACCGAGCTCACCGAGAACACCGAGGCGCGATGCGCGCAATAAAAAAATTTAACAGGCCTGTTATCCGTGCTAATTTTCTTTTTCTCGGTGTTCTCGGTGGGCTCGGTGGTGATTTTTTTCTTTTTAGTTGTGGTGCATGAGCCAGGGGGTTGCGCCTTTGCCTAACATTTCGGTGTTTGTGGAGGAATCGTGCAGATATTGGGGGAAGATTTGCGATGTGCTTTTGGGATGCAGGGTATGGACGGCGATGTGATTGTAGTCGGGGATGTGAATGAGCTTTTTATCGAAGGTGCGCGCTCTTGTAATAAAATTGTAATCCTCCCCGCCATTCATATCTTCAAAAGGACACTCCTTCCAAAGCGATTTGCGATAGAGATAGGAAAATCCATAGCCCCAGGTATTGGCATCCATCCAGTCGCTTATCTGGAAAGTCAAGTCGCTGGCACTGGCCTTTTTGATGTCCATGGCATAGATATTTGTGTTGTTGCCTGTGACGACAAAGTGGAATTCTCCAACGAAGCGGGTGTCCCATTCCCAAAAGGTTCCATCGATCTCTCGCCAGGCAAGCCATCGGGAAAGTTTCACTAGATCGGCTGATCCGAGCTGATTGACCATTGTAGTTAGGTAGGTGGGCGCATAGTAGTCGTCATCGTCAAAATGGGCGATGAGTTCTCCTGAGGCTAGGCCAATGAGGAAATTCCGTTTAAAGCCAATGGTGCCCCTTTCAGGCAGGTTGATGTATTTCACTCTCGGGTCTTTGAGATGAGTGAAAAAGAGGGATGGCTCGGGGGAGTCGTCGAGGACGAGCAGTTCTTTATTCTCATAGGTCTGTTGATCAAATGCGGCATAGAGGTTTGCATGCCGATCAGAGCGGTTATAGGTGGGGCAAATGACGCTGATTTTAGGAAGGGTGGGAGGTGCGCTGGTATTTCTGCAGGAAGTAATGAGAAGGAGGAGGAAGAATTGAATGTATTTCATAGGGGAAAAAGTTTACCGAAAAGGAAGCCCTATTTACAATAGATATTTTTTTGGTGAAAAATGGTTCGTTTGCTTGTCTTGTGCGCGTTTGCTTTTCTTTTTCCGCTGCAGGCTAAACTCCTCGTCTTAATCATTTGTTCCGATGAGCCTCCCGTGTATCGGGAATTACAGAAGATATGGCGATCGTATATGCATTTGGATCCTGAGCATGTGGAGGCTTACTTCATTAGAGGAAAGGCAGATTTGCTTGACGATTTTGCAATCGATGGGGATGTGATCTGGTTGAAAACGGCCGAATGCTTTTGCCCAGGTATTTTGAATAAGACAATTTTATCGATGGCAGCGATGCTCCCTAGAGTGAAGGAATTTGAGTATGTCCTTCGAACGAATTTATCTTCGTTCTATGTTTTTCCTCGCCTGCTGAGTGTTTTGAAAACGTTTCCGAAAAGGCAATTCTATTGCGGCGCGCCGCTTTTGCTTTTTCCAGGAGCGCCTCTTCTTGGATCTGGGAGCGGTTTTATCGTATCGTCAGATTTGATGGAGTTGATTGTCGCGGGCAAACATCAATTGCTGAATCAAATGCCTGCGGATGATGTTGTCTTGGGGCTTTTTCTCATACACTATGGAGTTTCTTTAACGCCCTACTCTTTCTTTATGTTTGATTCTATGGGGGCTTGGGACAAAGGGAAAGATCAAATTCCTGAAACTATTTTTCAGATTCGGGTGAAGAATGTGGATCGCCGCCGTTTGAGCGATGACATCGCTATTCACTCAAAGTTGTTGGAGAAGTTTTATCGCTCAAATTAGTGAGGGCGAGTTGGGCGTTGGAATGGAGGGGGGCTTTGTACTCTTCGGGGAGAGTGGGGTCGGCGAGGAGCTTGTTGCAGGCGTCGAGGCCTTCACTCCACTTGCCGAGGAGGAGGGCGCAGTTGGCAAATTCAATGAGGAGGGCGTGGTCTGCTTGGAGATCGAGGGCGTGCTTGGCTACAAGATAGCCGAGCAGATAGTGGCCTCGCTCGCGATACATGGTTGCAATACGGAGGAGGGGGCCGGTTTGAGGAGATTGGGCGTAGGCTGCCATGTAACTTTTTAGGGCAGAGGCGATGTCTCCTGATTTTTCGTGAGTGATGCCTAAGTGATAGGTGGCCCTATAGGTTGTCTGGGGGTCTTGAGATAGGCTCAAGCTCTTTTCAAAAGACTCGCGCGCGAGTTGGAGTTTTCCTTCTGCGAGATATTCTAGCCCGAGATGGAGGGGATAGAGGCTGTTTGTGGGATCTTTGGCAATGTGTCGTTGTAGGAGAGCTGTGGTGGTAAAACGATTTTCTACAGAGGGATTGCACCGATTGACTACATTTTTTAGGAATTCAAAGTTTTTTGCCTGAGGGGATTTGAGCATTTCATAGAGGGCGCCTTCCCATTTCCAGTCGAGGCGATTGCGGATGAGAAGGATTCGCTCGGAGGGAATGGGATGGTTAAAGGGAAAAATGGAGAGAGAATAGGCGTCCTTGTCGAGGGAGGGCCAGTGGAAATTGTTTGGAGTGTCGAGGATTTCAGAGGCGTCGATGAGAAGAGTGTAGTCTGCTTTTGATTTTGCAAGGGAGAGGGCAATGTTTCGGTTTTGGGTGAGATCTGTGGAGGAGATTTGGTAGAGCTCGCCTGGGATGTCCTGGAGACATTTTTTTATGATTTCTTGGGTGTTGTCTGTCGAACCAGTGTCGATAATGACCCAGTAGTCAATGAGATGTTTCACTGAATTTAGGGAGGATTCAATGACGTCGCTTTCATTTTTCACGATCATGTTTAGGCAGATGGTTTTTGAGGGCGGAGATTGACAACCAAAACAGAGGAGAAAGAGCAGGAGAATTTTTTTCATGAGAGTATTATTTATCAAGACGGGCAATTTCGTCTAGGATCATGTTGACGAAATGCTCGGTGGAGAAGAGATGCGCCTGGGGAGTGGCGAGATAGGCGCGGATGGCGTTGAGCTTTGCGTCGTAGGTGGCTTTATCCATGTGGCGAATGAAGTGATAGAGCTGGTCGTTGGTGGTGAAGTCGCGGCGGTCGATAAAGCAGTCGGCGGGGACGTAGTCGGTAATGTTGCTTGCGCCCCAGTAAATGGGAACGCAGCCCGCAATGAAGCAGTCGAAGATTTTTTCCGTGATGTAGCCGAGTTGGTTTTGCATATTTTCATAGCAAAAACAGAAGCGGTAATTTTTTAGTGTTTCCCACTTGTTGTGAATGGTTCCTTTCCAATTGTAAGTTCCCTCCCAGCCAGGGCCGTAAAGATCGAATTCCCACTGGATTTTTTTGCGGGAAAAAAACTGGATCACTTGGCGCCGTTCGCGATAGAGCGATTTGGGATGATTGAAATCCTTGTTGGAGGCCACCATTGCACAGAGTCGCTTGGATTCAAAATCGGGGAGGGACTCAAGCATGGTGAGGCGGGGCTGGGGATAGTGGAGCTTGAAGTAGTGTTTGTTATCGATCATCGAGTCGAGCATGACAAAGATCTTGCCGTAGATGTTTTTGAGCTGAGGGGAGTAGAACTCAGGGAGAACAACGGGAGATTCGAAGACAAAGTGGAGGCGCCGCTCTTTAGGAAAGCTCCGGAGGGGGCCAGAATAGGGGTTGTCATTGAAGGAGAGAATGGCTACCGTATCTTCGAAGTTCACGTTGTGGGTATAAAGAAAGACTCGGTATCCCGCTTTCTCGAGCGCTACGCGGAGAGAGTAAAATGGCTTGGCTGACTCTTGGCTGCTCGTAGAATAGTCATAGAGAAATTCCTCAGGTCGGCAGAGTGGAGAGATGTGAATGCTCTTCGCTAGGAGGAGAAGAGGAAAGAGTTGTAAAAAAAATTTCATTTATACTATCTTAATAAAATGACAACCATTTGCACAAATTGCCCACAGGCGACTCCGGATCGACAAGCTAATTGTATTCACCAGATTACCAATTGCTTATATCCTCAATGTTACCCAGGATCTTGTGAATGTGTCCAAGAGATTTCAGGAATTCAAGGTTACGCTTTTGCCTATAAAAATCAAATCGCGACGGCTTTGCAGGTGATTTTTCCTTTTGTAGGCGCGGCGGCTCTTGCGAAATACGCCCTTTTCTTTTCTAAACGAAAAGTTCAAGAGATTCGCGCTATGTTGCCTGCAAAAGAGGAGTGTTTGCGCAAAATTGCCATCGCAGCGCTCAAGACGGGGATTGTCGCAACTGTTGTTGCGATCCCCTCTGCTTTAATTTCAGGCGTGATGGCGCCCATTGCAGGCGTTGCTGTGGGCGTGAGCGCGACGGTTTTTTTAAATCAGAAGATGGAGGGAATCAGAGATGCGTTTACGAGAAGGCATGAAGAATCAAACGAGGAGTCACGTCGCCGGATAGGGATCAATATCGCTAAAGCAACAGTTGCTGTTGTTACAGTGGGAAGTATGGGAGCGGGTTTAGGGATTTATATCCCTCAGATTGAGGCCAATTCTAGCAAGTGGGACCTTTGGCTTCCTTTCCAATCGGATGCGGTAGTGTTTATCGAATATGCTCTGTTGGGCTTGGCTCACGGAGTTTTAGCCAAACGGAATTGGAATCGGGGCGAGAAGATTTTTTCTTTTTATCATGGAGGGAATGCGTTGGCTTCTATAGCCATTCCGGTGGCTTTGCTCGCGGATCAAGGGCGCTATGGCCCTGCCCGGCTTCACCATTCTTTTACTGGCCTTGCTCTGCAATTGGCCCCGCTAAGGACTTTAAAATGCCTCGGCTTGATTTTCTTTTATGATAGTCTGGTCTACATGATTGTTTCTCAAGGGTATCATGGAGGAAATATACTTTATGAGGGGACGATCGAGGGTACTTCAAATCACTATACGGGACCTGATTCTCTTCTCATAGTTCCCTATGGTCTCGACAATATTTTGAATGACCCAAACTTGCTCTTTACGATCCTTTATCCTGGATGCGGCTTAGAATATTTGGAGCGCTATGTGAAAGAAATCGCCGCTCTTATGCCAAATGTGCCTTAGATTCCTTAAGTTGCTTGGATTAAGGTATATAATAATATACATCCCAACATTATGTTTGAAGAACTCCCTCCTGAAGGGAGGGAGATTCTCCGCTCCGGTAATGGGCGGCAAGTTCCTTGCCGCAAATGAACAAATAGCTCGCTTGACTCGGCCCTAACCACCCCACGAACGATGCGTTCATGGGGGCCCCGGTGGGACCGAGATTGCGCCGAGCTGCCCGTTCAAAACATAATGTTTCATTGCATAATCATTGGCATGCGCTTCTGAAGTGATCAGTACCTTGCGCTAGGCAATCTGTTTGGCGTAAGATATGGCAATCAAAATAACTTACGCGAAATGGCTATTTCTCCTTTTGGCGTAAGATGTGATTATAAGTACTTTACTGTTAATGTGTTATATTTCTGAGTAGTTCTAGTGAGTGTCAACATTAGATCCCAAGATCCTCAAAAAGATCTTTCAAGGTATCGAACTTCTTAAGATTTCTTCCAGTCTCAGATTGTCTAATAGCCTTCACAGTCACCTTGTTAGGCTTCCGGTGAATGAATTCTTCAACACTCATCAAGACGAGATCTTTCATCGATACATCCATCATCGAAGCCGCCATTTTCAGCCGCTTATGCGCCGATGATGGCAAATCAATCGTTAACCTAGAAGTTTTGGTAGCCATATTCTCCTCTGTAGTCTTGCATTTCCGATTGTTATATCACAGAATACAGAAATACAGAAAGTCGTAAATTGTTCATCTCT
>DATIHQ010000115.1:0-6728 GCA_035480535.1 Chlamydiales bacterium | reverse complement strand
GGACAAAAAATTGGCCAGAACTGGAATCGAACCAGCGACACAAGGATTTTCAGTCCTCTGCTCTACCAACTGAGCTATCTGGCCATAGTAAAAGGCCAAAGCATAGCTGGTTAGGAGGATTTGATTCAATTTTAATCTGAGCCGGTAGGGCTGTAGAGAGCTTCATAGGTGGGATCCGTTTGAGCGGCTTCCATGTAAATCATATCTTTAACGATGTTGACCGCTTCTTGCATTTGCAGATCTTCCGTGCCAGCTTGGAACTGGTCATCGAGCGTGTTGACGGGAAGCCCTTTTAGACGGGCTTTGATCCTTTCTTGGCTCTCAAGGAAGGCCTTGAAGGCGGGGTTGTGGGCGATCCGGTAGGCGCTGTTTTTGCGGAGAGATGGGATCATCTTTTTCCAGAAGGGAACAACGCGCTGCAGATGGGGGAGATAGCGCTTCTGGAAGATGAGCTGGGTTGGTTCGTCGAGGTCGCTTAGGGGGTCGAGGTAGGCTGCCGCTACGCGATCGGGAGGGAGGGGGTATTCTAAGTAGCGCTCGCCGATATTGTAGGGAGCATATTGGGTGGGGACGACGATGTCGGCAATGACGCCGTCGATTTGCGTGCTTTTGCCAGAAACCGTGTAGTAGCGGCCCACGGTGACTTTAAAGAAGAGCTCGGCCTTTTCATCCGTCACTGTTTGATATTGGATCGATCCTTTTCCAAAGGTGCGCTCATCGCCGACAACCACGGCAACGCCGTAATCTTGAAGGGCTTGGGCTACGATTTCCGATGCGGAAGCGGACATTTTAGAGGTGAGAATGACGAGGGGGCGATTGAAAAAGCTGCGCCCTACAATGTTGCGCAGATAGTTCATCTCTCCGCGGCCATATTTCGAGATCACGATGACGCCGTTGGAAACAAAGAGCCCAGCTACTTTAACGGCCTGGCTTAAAAAGCCGCCCGAGTTATCGCGTAAGTCTAAAACAAGGCCGTAGACATCCCCTTTTTCACGGAATGTCTGGATGGCTTCTTTAATGTCTTTTTCGCTTGTCACGCCATCTGAGCTTTCATAGAAAGAATGGAGGGTGATTTTTCCAATGATTCCGCTCCCAAATTTTTCTGTGCTCACTTCAATCCGCTCATCATTCATGACGATGGGGCGTTTTTTTAAGGGGACGCGAAAAACCTGATCTGTTCTCCTAAACCCAAGGACGATGGCCGCTTTGCTATCCTTTTTCTTGAGGAGATCTAAGACCTCTTCGAAAGAAGTTTCTTCGAGCGATTTTCCATCGATTTCTACAAGCAGGTCGTTGATCTGGATACGTCCCGATTGCTCCGCAGGACTCCCCTTCACTAGCTCAGCGATCATAATCCCATCAATGCCTTCTGAGAGAACCACTCCAACGCCTTCAAATTGTTTTTCCAAATTCAGGCGCATGTCATAGGCTTCTTCAGGGCTGAAGAAGGAAGTATGCGTATCCAAACTCTTGGCAAAAGCCTTTAAAATTCTAAGAGCCGTTAGATGCTCCATACGATCGGGGGCCATCGATTCGCCTGCATCGGCCAGGAATAAGTAGTTATTTTCATTGCGGCGCACTTTCTTCTCAAAAAGGGCAAATACCATTCCCTTGCGCTCAGCGGTATCAATTGTGGTACGCATTTGATGGAATTGGAAAAAACGAACCATGCGGTTTTTTTGCCGCCCCGTTAAATCAGCTTCAGACGTGGAATATTGAGAAGGAGGCAATGGGGAACCCGACACGCCTAAATCCTCATCGACGAGCTGGTCAGATAAAAAAGAGCGAAGTCTCTGCGCTCGAAGGATCGACTTCTGAATCAATTGGTTTAACTCGACGAAATCGCTATAATTCTTTCTTTGCAGATTGGCCATGATTTCATGGGCCTTTTTATCGCTCATATTTAAATAAGGAATGACCTCAGCTTCAAGAAGATAGGCCTTTTCAGAGTCGAATTGTTCGATATAGAGTTTGAAGCTTCTTCGGATCAGGGTCGGATGCAATTTCTTACTTTCAATATGGAATTCAAAAAGCCGTTCCATTACCTGGGAGATCGTCTCGATTTTCAATGGATTGGGAAAAGCGATCTCGGGGACGATCGAGAGGAGAACCACTAGGAACTTCAAGATCGATTTCATTGTCTTTGTCCGGGGTAAAAAAAGGGAGGCCATGGAATTTTAAAGGTGCGAATTAAACTTTCCAAACTTAGCGTCGTAAGCTTCGCCTTTTTTCCAGTGGTCTCCCAAACAAGATTGTATAACTAAACATTTTAATTTATCAAGTTTTAATTACAAATAACTTAAGTTAATAACACTTAGTATTGAAAATCTGAAATCTGAATTATGAAATCTGAAAACGTCGGGGCTTCGCCCCCGCACCCCCAGTCGGGTGGGGCCCCCGCTGCCCCCATGTTCCTATGGTCTTTTTTAGAAAAACGGAGGGAAAACGCTATTTGGGGGTGCAGGGGGCTTGCCCCCGACGTTTTCAGATTTCATAATTCAGATTTCAGATTTTTTTGCCTTTAATCCTCCCCCCAAGTATACTCCCCCTCTATCCTTATCTTTAATATTAGGAGAAAGGCACTGATATGCCGACATTTAACCAACTCGTAAAACAAGGGCGAACAGACAAGGTCAAACGCCGAAAGTCTCCCGCTCTCCAGCAATGCCCGCAGCGGCGCGGCGTATGCCTCCAGGTCAAGACAAAGACCCCGAAGAAGCCAAACTCAGCTTTGAGAAAAGTGGCTTGGGTCCGCCTCTCCAATGGCCAGGAGATCATCGCTTACATCCCCGGCGAAGGGCATAACCTACAGGAGCACAGTATCGTGCTCGTCCGCGGCGGCAGGGTCAAAGACCTTCCCGGCGTGCGCTACCACATTGTCCGAGGCGCCCTCGACTGCGCAGCGGTCAAAGACCGAAAGAAATCTCGCTCAAAGTATGGAGCGAAGAAACCGAAGTAATACCAGGAGACAGCAGGAATCTGTTTCCTTGCCCCCGGTTTTGGCTGCAAAGCAGACAAATCCACGGGCAGGCCCTCAAGGCCGGGTGAAAGAACCGAAAAATGAACGTGAGTTTTTACTATGTCAAGACGCAGACGTGCGGCAAAAAGACGCACAGAACCAGATCCGATTTACCAGAGCGTCACTCTGGCCAAGTTCATCAATAAATTGATGTACGGTGGGAAAAAATCGGTCGCCCGCAATATTGTATACCGCGCATTGGAAAAATTTGCCCAGCGCGTGAAAACCGAGAATCCTCTAGAGGCCTTTGAACAGGCAATAGAGAATTCGAAGCCTTCCTTAGAGGTCAAGACCCGCAGGATTGGAGGCGCTAACTATCAAGTGCCTGTGGAAATTCCAGGAGATCGTCGAACAGCCATGGCCATGCAATGGATCATTTTGCATTCGCGCACGAAGCCAGGTCGTTCGATGGAAGAAGCTTTGGCCAGTGAATTGGCCGATTGCTTCAACAACCAGGGAACTACCATCAAGAAGAAAGACGATACTCATCGCATGGCCGAGGCGAACAAGGCCTTTGCCCATTATAAATGGTAAGGATAGGAAATGGGCAAGCGAGCAGAAACTGATCAACTTGAGAATGTCCGCAATATTGGGATTATGGCCCATATTGACGCGGGCAAAACGACCACGACGGAACGAATTCTCTTCTACTCGGGACGGCTTCACCGCATTGGCGAGGTGCACGAGGGCTCTACTACCATGGACTTCATGGAGCAAGAGCGGGAACGAGGAATTACGATCACCTCCGCAGCGACCACCGTCTATTGGAAAGACTGCAAGATCAACATCATCGATACTCCCGGCCACGTAGACTTCACAATCGAAGTGGAGCGCTCTTTAAGGGTTCTCGATGGCGCAGTCGCCGTCTTTTGTGCTGTAGCGGGAGTTCAACCGCAGTCAGAAACGGTTTGGAGGCAAGCGGAGCGCTATGGCGTTCCCCGGATTGTCTTCGTCAACAAGATGGACCGGACTGGAGCTGACTTCTTCAATGCAGTTCGCTCGATGAAAGAAAAACTCCACGCGAATGCAATTCCCGTTCACTGCCCAATTGGAGCAGAATCAGAATTCAAGGGAATGGTCGATCTCATTGCGATGAAAGCCTACCTGTTTCACGATGAGACAATGGGCGCTAAGTACGATGTAGAGCCAATTCCCGCTAACTTGCTGGAACAATGCAAGAAGATGAGAATGGAGCTCTTAGAAGAGCTGGCGACGATCGATGATGCGAATGAAGCTTTCATGACGAAGGTCTTAGAGGCTCCCGACACAATTCCAGAAGCAGACATCCACGCAGTGCTGCGCAAAGCGGTCATTGCCAATAAGATCAACCCGGTTCTCTGCGGTACCGCCTTTAAAAACAAGGGCGTGCAGCAGATTCTCGATGGCGTTGTCCGTTGGATGCCGTCGCCGATTGATCGCGGCATGATTAAAGGGCATAAACTCGACTCCGATGAGTTGATTGAATTGACCCCTAGCGACAGCAGCCCTCTTTCTGCGTTGGCCTTTAAAATTATGACCGACCCCTACGTCGGCAAGCTGACCTTCATTCGAATTTATAGCGGCTCGCTCAGCAAGGGCGCCTCTCTTCTGAATTCGACGAAAGATAAGAGAGAACGGGTCTCCCGCCTCTTGGAAATGCATGCGAACCAGCGGAAGGATAAAGATGAATTCTTCACGGGCGACATCGCGGCTTGCATCGGATTGAAATATACGAGCACGGGCGATACCCTTTGCACAGAAGATGACCCGCTTCTTTTAGAGAAGATGAACTTCCCCGATCCTGTCATTTCGATGGCGATCGAACCAAAGTCCAAAGCAGACCGGGAAAAACTCTCCTTGGCGCTGTCGGCGCTCTCTGAAGAAGATCCCACATTCCGCGTGCAGACGAACGAGGAAACAGGACAGACGATCATCATGGGAATGGGAGAGCTCCACTTGGAGATTCTCCGCGACCGGATGTTCCGCGAATTCGCCGTTGAGGCGAACGTTGGAAAGCCGGAAGTTTCTTATAAAGAGACAATCACCATTCCTGGGAAGAGCGAAACCAAGTACATCAAGCAATCGGGCGGACGCGGTCAATATGCGCACGTCTGTCTTGAAATTGAGCCAAACGAGCCTGGAAAAGGGAACGAAGTCGTCAGCAAAATCGTGGGCGGCGTCATCCCCAAAGAATATATCACTCCCTGTATTAAGGGGATTGAAGAGGGCTTGACCACTGGCGTACTTGCCGGCTATCCGCTGATCGATATGAAAGTGTCGATCGTCTACGGTTCCTACCACGAAGTAGACTCGAATGAGATGGCCTTTAAGATTTGCGCCTCCATGGCGGTGAAAGACGCGGCTCGCCATTCGAAGCCGGTGCTTCTCGAGCCGATCATGAAAGTGGATGTCACAACCCCCGAAGCAAGCGTGGGCGACGTGATTGGCGACTTAAACCGAAGACGGGGCCAAATCCTCGGACAAGATTCGTTGAAAGGGATCATTATCGTCTCCTCTCAAGTCCCCTTAAGCGAAATGTTCGGCTACTCTACCCAACTCCGCTCGATGACCTCTGGCCGTGCTACCTACACAATGGAGCCAAGTCATTTCGAACGTGTACCAACAAAAATACAAGAAGAAATTTGTAAGAAGTAAACTATGGCAAAACAACCCAGAAAAAAAATACGCATCCGCCTTAAGGCATTTGATCAGCGGATGCTCGACCGTTCTGTCCAAGACATTGTGGAAACGGCTAAGAGAACGGGAGCCCGCGTGGTGGGACCTATTCCCCTCCCCACGAAAAGGGAAATCTTCACTGTTCTCCGCTCTCCTCACGTCGACAGAAAATCGCGCGAACAGTTTGAGATGAGAACTCACATTCGCGTTCTCGATCTTCTCGACCCAACCCTCGACACGATTGACAAATTGAAAGTCCTTCCTGTCGCAGCTGGCGTCGACATCAAGATCAAAGCTTAAGTTTAAAGGGGAGATCGCTCTCCCCTTTATTGCTATCGCTATAAACTTGCTTCTCCATATTCACTGTGAGCACTTCGACGATCTGCTGTTCGATATGTATCGTGAACATTTCGATGAAGATTTGCTTCTCCATATTCATGTTGAGTTGTATTTCTGTGAATTGCATTTTGACGAAATGCCGCAGGCGGCTTTGGAGAATAATTCGGCCAAAGAGCAAATCGGTCATCGCATAGAACGAATTTATCAGGTTCCCAATTTGTACAGGGCATGCCAAAACTGTCCAAAAGATTCCGCTTTCTTTGATCCCCTTCAGCAAACCCAGCCTGTTTATCCATCGATCGGTTAAACCCGCTCCGCATGAGGAAAGCTACAATCGCCAAAGGAATAAAGATTGCCTTCAATATCGAGAAAGCAATTAAAGCGACTGCAACAACCAAGAGAATGTTTGAAATGTGCAAGCCGGTCACCTTAAAATTCCATTCAGCTCGAGATCTAGTGGCGCTGACTCCTTCCCATGAAAAGCTATTGTATCTTCGTCCTTGATTTTGTGATTCAAAGTTTTTTATCTTCGAATTGCCATATTTTTCTGCAAATGGATCTACTGTTAAATGAATATGTGTTAAATGAATATGCATAAGTCCCTCCTTTTTTTTACGCGGGGCAGATCTTAATCCACTTCCGAAATTCTTGTCATTGCTTTTTAAGAATCGTTTACCTATAACTTCCCGTTTTTCAGGAGGATTATGGCTGCAGA
>DATIHQ010000114.1:0-1808 GCA_035480535.1 Chlamydiales bacterium | reverse complement strand
TGGGCATGCCTATTCTCGCGCTTGCAGTGATTGGTCTTACGGCCACTTTCTTAGCGATCGCACGAGATATCTACAAAGAGTCTGGGAGATTTAGAGTCATCAATCTCGATCGTCCCGTGATGCTCGCGTCGATTTAAATATCCTTTACAGAAATTGCAAACAAAATTATCATCCTACCTCTTAAAAAAACTAGGAGGTAACTTATGGCTGCTGCAGTTGCACATCCACCCATCATCATCAATGGAAGAGATTTTACACCACACGCGAGAAATCCGGGATCCGCATTTGATCGCGTAGTTAGCTTTGCGAAGTCGTCATATGGCTCATTTCGGGTCTTGCAACTTCTGGAAAGAGTGGCCCGAGCCGCTGTTTACGTCCTCAAAGCGATGGGAAACGTTGCTACGACGACAATTGAGTATGTTGAGAAGAGAGCAGGAGACCTCGGCAAAGCATGGCAACTCTTGATTGTCACTCGCTGTATTGAGGTGACTAAGTCGGCGAAAAAGGCGATTGTAGAGTGGGTCCATCCAGATCCTCACAATCTCCCCGTCGACGCAAATCGAGACAAAGTCCAAAAAGTCCACGAAATCGCTGAAGCTGCCGCCGCTTACGGCTACTTTGGTTCTTGGTTTGCTGGAAGCACGCCATTGAGGAATGTCGCAGATACCGCCAACCTCGTTTCCGACGTCACCGACTTGCAGCTGGCTGCGCAAGATTGGTATCTGGCTAAGAAACATTTGGAAATTGTCGATAAAGACTATGCAGGTCAACCCGCTGCTCACAACCAGTTTGCCTATACGATGCGCCACGCATTTATTCGAATTGTGAAGGCGGTCACCTCTGTCACTACGGGCGTTTTGGGGCTGATGGCGCTTGCTCTCGGCACCGCTTTCGTCTCTCCCGTGTTCCTTCTCGGCTGCGGGATTGTCGCGACAACCGCGGCGATGTGGGCCCATTTCTACAAAGAATCGAGAACCCTCGACATGGTCGATCTCTTTGCGAACCGCGCTCCTCCAGTGGTTTTGGCCGCTGCAGTTGCCGGATAGTCTGTTTTTCTCTTGGGCCGCACTCCGCGGCCCTCTTGAGTTTGGGCATTTTATAAAAACCACAGAGATAATCCACCACAGAGGTGGGGAGGCCCCACACCCCAAAAGAATTTAATCCTTCTATGGGAGCGCGAGGGCTTCCCTCGCCTCTGTGGTGGATTATCTCTGTGGTAAAATCATTTGTCCAAAGTCGAGGAGCTGCACTCCGCGGCCCCGGAGGGTATCTATGAAACAATCTGTACAATCTTCCGAATGGGTCCTGGTAGGCAGTCTCCTGCTGATCATGGCTTCGCTAGTCGTCATCTCTAAAGTAAATGTTTATCGGGCCGCCTCTACCCTTGCTCTCAATGAGATCGAGGTAAAGGAAATTTTAGTCACAGTAAAGGGCGCTGTGGCCAAGCCAGGAGCCTACCGGGTGCTTGAGGGGACTCTCCTCGAAACTGTGCTGCGGAAGGCGCGTCCCTGGCCTCACGCCAACCTAAAGGCCCTCCCCCTGAAGCGACCTCTAGAGGGAGAATCTGAGATCGTTGTCGAAGAGCTAGCCGAGATCACCGTTTATGTCGATGGGGCCGTCGAAAAACGGGTCGAATTGACCCTTCCAGCCAAAAGTCGCGTATCCGATTTGAAGTCAAAAGTTGTTTTATCAGAGGATGCCGATAAGAGCTATTTTAGGAGGAGAAGATGGCTCAAAGACGGAGAAAAAATTGAGGTCCCAAAGAAAACAGTTGAGGAGAATTCGGCACTTTGTCTATGATCTCACTC
>DATIHQ010000113.1:0-4418 GCA_035480535.1 Chlamydiales bacterium | reverse complement strand
AATTTTTGGACCGATCTGGTTCGGATTAGTTTGTATATTCTCTTGCCGATTTGTGTGATTGCGGGACTTATTTTGATTTCAGAAGGGGTGCCGCAAAATTTCAATTCCTATGTCCATGCAGAGACTTTAGAGGGGACAATTCAAACGATCGCGCAAGGTCCCATGGCTTCTCAAGAAACAATTAAAATGCTGGGAACAAATGGAGGGGGCTTCACCAATGCCAATTCAGCCCATCCTTATGAAAATCCAACGCCTTTGACCCATTTTCTCGAGATGTTGCTGATCTTGTTAATTCCGGCTGCCCAGATCTATTATTTCGGCAAATCGATAGGCAATATCAAACACGCTTGGGTGATTTTTTCCGCTCTAACTGTTTTATTTGTTGCGGGAGTGATTCTCTGCGCTCATGCGGAAGCAGTGGGAAATCTCGAGTGGGCTAAGCTCGGTTTAACGGGGGGGAATTGGGAAGGGAAAGAGCAGCGCTTTGGGATTTTTAGTTCAGCTCTTTTTTCTTGCACTTCAACGGTTGTTGCCTGCGGCGCTGTGAATTGCTCTCTCGATTCGATGACGCCGATTGGGGGATTCATTCCGATGCTCAATATGCAATTGACCGAGACGATCTTTGGCGGCGTAGGGGCGGGACTCTACAGCGTCATTCTCTACGTTCTTCTCGCTGTGTTTATTTCGGGATTGATCATCGGCCGCACGCCTGAGTATTTAGGGAAAAAAATCGAAGCGATCGATGTGAAAATGATTGTTTTGGCTTTATTGGTGTATGTGTTTGTGGTGCACGCCTTCACTGCCTGGACTTGCTTTAGCTCTTGGGGGGTAAAAGCGCTTGGCAATTCGGGGCCGCATGGATTTAGCGAAATTCTTTACGCCTTCAGCTCTTGCGCGGCGAATAATGGAAGCTCCTTTGCCGGCCTTTCAACCAATACGGCTCCCTATAATTTGATCTTAGCCGCTGCTATGCTCTTGGGAAGATTTTTAGTGATGGCGCCTGTCTTGGCTTTAGCGGGCTCTATGGTGCAAAAGAAGATCCATCCCAAAAATGCGGGGACTTTCCCGGTGTCGAGCTTGCTCTTTATCACTCTTCTTGTCAGCGTGATTCTCCTTATCGGCGCCCTCACTTTTCTCCCCGCCTTGACGATGGGGCCCATTTTGGAACAATTCTTTATGATGAAAGGAAAGCTTTTCCCATGATGACAGTGCATCTTTATCGAAGAGCTTTTTGGCAATCGTTTAAGAAAATCAATCCCTATTTTCTCTTGAATAATCCGGTTATGTTTATCACTGAAATAGGCGCCTTGATCACCACTGTCGAATGGATTTTTCTAGCGGGAGATCATCACATGTTTTATTCGCAAGTGACTCTTTGGCTTTGGCTCACGGTGCTCTTCGCCAATTTCGCCGAGTCGCTCGCCGAATTGCGCAATCAGGCGCAAGCGGAGTCTCTTCGAAGAGGGAGGATTGAAACCGTGGCGCATCTCCGCACCTCGAAAGGGGAAGTTCGAGAAGTGGGATGGAAAGAGCTGAAAAAAGGGGATGTCGTTCAGGTGGGCGCCGGAGAAATCATTCCAGGCGATGGGGAAATCATCGAGGGGATGGCGGCGATCGATGAATCGGCCGTCACAGGGGAATCAGAACCGGTGATCCGCGCCGCAGGAGGAGACCGAACGGCTGTCACCGGCGGGACAAAACTTCTCTCCGATCAAATCCTAGTGAAAATTTCTTCCGAAGCAGGCCATAGCTTTCTCGACCGGATGATCGATCTCATCGAAAGCGCAAGGCGAAAAAAATCGGCGAATGAGCTCGCCCTCACCATTCTTCTTTCTGGACTCACGTTTCTTTTTCTCGTCGTCGTTGTCGCTATGGAAATTTTCGGCAAATACTTTGGAGTCGATTTTTCTGTCACGATGTTGGTGGCGTTGCTGGTTTGTCTTATTCCGACAACCATTGCTGGGCTGCTGAGCGCGATTGGAATTGCGGGGATCAATCGACTCATGAAAACACGGGTTCTCGCAATGAGCGGGCAAGCGGTAGAGGCTGCGGGGGATATCGATTTGATTCTCCTCGATAAAACGGGGACCATTACATTGGGCAATCGGCGCGCCGCTGAAATGATCTGCGCTCCCCATGTGAGGGAAATCGATTTTGTCCATGCTACTTACCTTTCCTCCATCCGCGATCAAACGGACGAGGGGCGAAGCATTGTCGAATATCTCAAGCAACACTATCCTTCTTTAATTCCGCAAGAGCTGCCCCATCTCCATTTTATCCCGTTCACAGCGCAATCGCGGATGAGCGGGGTCGATATGGGCGCCGATAAAATTCGGAAAGGCGCCATCGATGCAGTGGAAAAATTCACCGGTCATCCTCTTCCCTATGAAATCGCAGAAAAAGTGAAGATTTATTCAGAACAAGGGGGAACGCCGCTCATTGTTTGCGACAACAACCAGGTGTTGGGAGCGATCCTCTTAAAAGACATTGTGAAAAAAGGATTGAAGACCCTTTTCGATCGCTTTCGCGCAATGGGCATTCGCACGGTGATGATCACGGGGGATAATCCCATTACGGCAGCCACCATTGCTAAAGAGGCGGGCGTCGATGAATTTCTCGCGCAGGTTTCTCCCGAGCAAAAAGTCGCTACCGTAATCAAATATCAGAAAGAAGGGCGGAGGGTCGCCATGACAGGCGATGGAGTGAATGACGCCCCGGCGCTCGCTCATGCCGATGTGGGCGTGGCGATGAATTCGGGCACGCAGGCAGCCAAGGAAGCGGGCAATATGATCGATCTCGATTCCCACCCCACCAAACTCTTTGAAATCATTGAAATCGGCAAGCAGATGCTCATGACGCGCGGGGCTCTCACTACTTTTTCGATTGCCAATGATTTAGCTAAATATTTTGCCATCATTCCCGCCATCCTCCTCCCCTTTTTCCCCTCCATCCACGCTTTAAATTTGATGAATCTGCAAACATCGCAGAGCGCCGTTCTCAGCGCTGTGATTTTTAATGCCCTCATCATCCCCGCATTGATTCCGCTCGCCTTTAAAGGAGTGAAGATGATTCCTGAACCGGCCCTCATCGTGCTGCGCCGCAATCTCATCATCTACGGCCTCGGCGGCGTCATTGTCCCCTTCATTGGAATTAAATTGATCGATTTAGCCCTCAACCGATTGTTGGTGCTATGAAATTATTCATCCACTCGCTCAAACCCGCTTTTCTCTCTCTTCTCCTGCTTTCGCTGATTTTAGGCCTCATCTATCCCCTTTTTATGACGGCTATCGGAGAATTATTTTTTCATAAAGAAACCAATGGATCTCTTCTTTCCCGAGATGGGAAAATCATCGGCTCTCAATGGATCGCCCAAAATTTTACCCGCGCAGAATATTTTCATCCCCGCCCTTCATCTGCCGGCGATAAAGGCTATGACGCCGCAAACTCCTCTGCCAGCAATCTCGGCCCCACTTCTCAAAAACTGATCGATACCCTCCGTGAGCGCGCAGCCGCCTATCGCGTAGAAAACAACTTAGCTCCCGATGCTCCCATTCCCGCCGAAGCAGTCACTGCCTCAGGAAGCGGCCTCGACCCCCACATCAGCCCCGCCAATGCGCTCCTCCAAGCCAACCGCATTGCAACAGCTCGCGGATTCCCAATAGAAAAACTAAAAGAAATGATTGAAGAATATACGGAAAAACCAATGCTTGGCTTTCTCGGAGAAAAGAAAATCAACGTACTGCGACTGAATCTCGCGCTCGATCATTTATCTGCTTTGCCAAAAGAAAATCAAACTCCGTCGTGATCTTTAGATTGCGCTCATCGCCCCTAACCACCCTCACTTCCCGCCCCATCCGCAACACCAATTGACAATCATCGGTCGCGTTCACAATCCCATCCCTTTCAGCCCTCTCATGCGCTTCCAAAATCCACTCCCTGCGAAATGACTGCGGCGTCTGTCCCCGCAAATAATCCCCCCGCCGCGGAATCGCCTCAATTCTCACCCCTCCAGGCGCATACACCAATGTATCGGCCGACGGCACGCACGTATCCACGGCCCCCCACCTCACCGCGCCCTCCACATTTTCCCGCAATATTCTCCCATCCACAAACGGCCTCACCCCATCGTGAATCACCACCACATCCATCCCCGCCAGCGCCTCAATCCCTTTTCTCGAAGACCCCTGCCGAGTCACACCCCCCGCCACCACCTTCCCCTCTACCTCTCCTATCCAATCGGGGTGGCAAACTAGCACCACTTCATCAAACAAACCTGTTTTTAGGAACGCCTCTACCACGTGCAGATAAACCTTCTTCCCCGCCAGCTCTAAAAATTGTTTTGGCACCTCGCCGCCAAAGCGTTTCCCCTCGCCGCCGATCAAGACCACGCCTCCGACTCGTTTTCCTTCAAACATATC
>DATIHQ010000112.1:0-10668 GCA_035480535.1 Chlamydiales bacterium | reverse complement strand
ATTTACAGTGGCAGATCATCGAGCCTCTCTTCCCGGCCCCCCTCAAACGGGGGCGGGGCAAACCCCACACGCCTTGGCGCACTGTGCTCAATTCGATCCTTTTTGTCCTATTGACAGGAGCGAAATGGGGCGCCTTGCCTCAAAGTCCAGAATTTGCCTCTAAATCGGCCTCGCACCGCTGGTTTATCGCTTGGAAAGAAAATGGCTTCCTCGATCAAATCCTAGCGACGCTCAAAGAACTCTCAAGCCTAGTCTCCGATGTCTCCTTCCCAGCCCGCAGAAATAGAACTTCGCAATTATCTACAGAACCCATCCTATCCCGATAAACATCTTATCGGGATAATTCAAAATATCTTTTTAAATCTGAATATTATAAAATTAACTATGCAAGGTTATATAAATTAGGACTACCAAAGGATTATTATGGAAACAAACAATTCCGTTCAACCAACACCCTCTGTGGCGAACCCTCCTCCTCAACCAAAAGTTAAAAAGGCAGACCCGATCTCCTTTTCAAGCGACGCCTCGGGAATGTTTGAAGTAATGACTGCGATGATGGCGAGTATTGAAGCGATCCAAAATTACGATAGCAATGGGTTAATGCCCATCTCAGAATCCTTGCTAGAAAGAAGCCAGGCTTGGGCAAGCTATTATATTAACGTTATGAGCAATACAAGTGATCCCAATAGCGACATGTCTCAGATCAATTCGGATATGGCAAAATATGCTGGCGATCCTACCCAACAAGCTACCCACGTCAACGCAGACGTCACTGCCTTCAACTTGCACAACACGCTCTATAACCAGGGAAATACTTATTTCAGCGGCGTAACAAACGGAATTAACCAAAACTCTTCCGATTCTACGCAAACGATCCAGATTAACCTGACGAATATCCAATCAGGACCTCTGTCTCAGTTGCAAACCATTACACAGGCGCTCTAAGGAGAACGTATGGCCACAGCAGAAAAACTCAATTTCAATACGGGACTGCAGAGCCCTCATGTTGCCCTTCAGGTTGTTTCTTCAAAAGTTCGTGAAGAGACTCCCGAGGCGGCAGTTGCACACTCACAGCAACGGGGTTCTTCGAAGCCTTTCTTCCCATCGGAGCCTCCTAGATTAACTTCCAGCGGCGCAAATCCAGGCACTGGATATCTAGCGGCGCTTTGGGCCTTTATGACTGCGACTTTAACTGCGCAAATCAAGGATGCGACAAATGAATCTCAGGTGAATACAACGCAGAATAATATCGCGAGCAACATGGTGGCACTGAATCAGAAGGAAGCCGATAAAGCGCAAGATGACCTAAAGAAATACATGGCCGCATTAGAAGAGCAACAGCATCAAAGCTGGTGGCAAAGGCTTCTCGGCGTCCTTGGCGCTGTATTCGGTACGATCTTAGCGGGTTTGACGGGCGGCGCGTGCGCCTTCCTCGTTGCCGCTGCAATCATGGTCTTAATGACCGTTCCGACCGATAAAGATGGAACGACGACTTTCGGCAAACTCGACCAAGCCTTAGCCAATGCAGGCTTGCCTTCTTGGGCCTCTGCACTAGTCAAAGTGGGTATCGTCATTGCTGCAACTCTCGTTGGAAACGCCGTGGGCGCTTCCGCTCAAGTGGGACTTAGCATGCTCGTCAATTCTGCTAAAACAGCAGCCGAAGTGGCTGAAGATGCAGCGATAGACTCTGCTGCGAGCTCTCTTCCAGGAGCCGCTGCAGGAGACGCAAGCGCTGCAGGTGCCGCGGGTGCAGGAAATGCAGGAGCGAACGGAGCCAACGATGCAAATAGCTTTTTCGCGCAAGTGAGACAGGCTGGCTTCACTAGAGGAGCCGTCGCAACGACCCTCGTCCAAATGACTTTCGCCGTAAACCCATTCACCGATTTTGTGGTTCAATGCGCTAAATGGCATGGCGACGATGAAGATAAACAAAAATTAGCCGGTGCAATTGGCGGAGCGATCTTTGCGATCCTCGCAGCCATTGCCTGCGACAGAATTGCTGCCAGCGGCGGAGATGCGAGCGGCCTTCTCAACATGAAGAATCTGCTCGATCCCAAAACATTTAAATATACGTACAATACGATCGATGCCATTCGCTGCGGCTTAAATATCAGTTCCGGCACTTTTGGGATATTAAGCGCCAAAGCTGGATTAGACGGAGCCAAGGCTGAAAGAGATCTTGGAGTCGCGCAATCGGCTCAGTACATCTATCAGAACGACCTGACAATGACCAATAACGTCGTTCAACGGGACCAGGAAAGTTTCAGAACAGTCAACGACATGTTCACAATGACCAATGAAACTTGGCAGTCGTACGTCGAGCCATATGAATTGGCCGCAGAAATATTAGGATCATCAAGAAATTAAATAATAAAAAGGGAACATTTTATGCCAAACTTTTCACAAGCTACGCCCTCTGTAGGCGCCCTGACACTGGGGATCGCCTTAGAGATCGAACAGCTCGATTCACAATTGCAGCAAGATGGTTTTAAAGTCCTGCAAACGGGGGTTCAAACTGAAGGAGCCACTGCAAAAGGATTGGGCGACAATATCCAAGCGGCAATGGAACAAGATGCCAAAAATATGGAATATAACGCCTATGCTAATTTAAGCCAATCGGGCATGCAGATCACCGGTGAAGTATTGGGTGAAGGAGGAGCCGCAGTGAAATTCAATAAGACACTCACTGCTGCAGACAATGAACTCAAGCAAACCGATCAATGGGATGAACTCAGACGGAATGTGGAAAAGAATCCAGCGAAGGTCGTTTTAGTGAATGGCGATGAAGCAGTATTAGACAAATTGCCACAGTTTACTGACGCTCAAAAAGAGAGCCTTCGCACGAAAGATTTTGGCAAAGACTCCGTTACCGATGAAGATAGAAAAGCGCTTCTAGCCGCTCAAAAAGGGGATCCAAAATTCTTTGCACAAATCAAAGCGGAAATCACCCGTGTTCAAAGAACGAAACAGCGGATTGTTACCAATCTTGAAGGGAAGAAACAACAGTACCAGCAAAGATGGACAAACCGAAGCCAAATGGCAGGCCTCCAGACCCAAGCGGGACTTCAGTACCAAGCCGCTTTAGAGAAAAGGCTTCAGGCTGGCTACGAGGCAGCGAGACAACAATCGCAATACGCGTTCGATACGATCAGCCGCGCGAACAATACAACTGGCGAAACGGTCAAAAACTGGGCTTCTAACCAAAAAGATGCAGTTCAGACTCTCCAGGCAGGTATTGCTCAAGCCAACAAAGTCTAATTCCTTTCTTTCCTCCGACCGCTCCCTTTTTGGGAGCGGTCTTATTTCATTAACAGTCAATCACTTACAACTCAATAAAAGATTGACTTTCATCCCATTTTCTGTTATAATTAAGGAAAGCCAAAGTGGAAGACGATGAGCATAAAACCTATAGGTCCTAGTTCCAGCCCCCATTCCGATGCCCCTACCGGGCCTTTTGGAGCCGTGCCCCCTTCTGTTGCACCCCAAATTACAGCCCATCTGGGAAGAATCGATCCTCCCCCCTCTACAGGCGGGATTACGGCCCATCTCCAGTTGGCAAATGCAGCGCCTACAGGGCCCCGATTTGCCGTTCTTTTGCCCAGCGGAGAATATTACTTCATAGACCCAAAACGGCTAACGGTCGACCAAACAAACAAATTAGCAGCGGCTGCACAACAAATCGGCAATGGAACCCATTTCGATCTCAATCTCGACCACCTCATTCTAAATCGCAACGGGCAAGAATATGAATTAGACGATGAGTCGGATGGCGTACAAGAATTGCGTACACTTTATAGGGAGATACTCGGCAAAACAACCTTTCCTTGGCATTCTTATCCCCGAGGAGCTCGAGGAAGCGCAAATGCTCCCGAGGGATTTGTGCGCAGAAGCGGCAGGTGTGCCAATCTTGAAGATACAGATCAAGACACTTTAATCGCCCTTTCCCATCCCAATATGGATGCGGCCAATACACCGCTCAACCTTCATGATAAAATGCACCGGCTAAAACGGAAAAAAGCCGCCCACATTCTTTTCGAACATGCGGACCGACTGCTCAATCAGCTTGAAAGGACGGCAAAAAATCCCGCAGCCATTCCGGCCCCCAATACGACAGAGGGAGAAGGCCGCCTGAGACGAATTACCGATACCCAACAACACCTCAAAGGAACTTTCCGATTTGGCGTATGCTTTGAAGCCATGCACCCCCTTTCCATCCAAGGCCTAAATGATGCGGATCGAAAAGATGCGCTAGTGAAAAAGGAAGGCTTTGCAGAAGCTGGTATTCAAAGACATGAAGTGCCCAAAAAGACTTCCCTCCTGCAAGCGCCCTATTTAAGCTTGCATCAAAAAGTAGATGCTCAGGAAGAAAAAACACTCGCCAAGCAATGTGCAGCGATGGGGGCTCAAGATCGAAAAGAAAACCGCGTATGCTGCCGCGACCTCGGCATTGAAGAAACAAGAGAAACTCCCGAATTCTTCTTCACACGCCTCATCGACAAGCTTGTACAAGATGGAAAACCAGCCGCTCAGATTCGAGATGAGGCCATTGCAATGATCCAAAGTCCCAATGCACAGGGGCAACTAGTAGCGACTCATTCATTTAAGTTGGCCTTCGGATATTTAACTCCAGCAGATCAAACGGATCTAAAAGCCGAACTGATCCACCTTTGCGATCAAATGTCCCAGCTCCTCGCCGAGCCCTCTTTGTTAGATACTGGCGCACCTTCTACGCCTAACTTGAGAAATTGGGTCGACATTCATTCCACTCGACCGAACCCAGATCAAGCGCTCCTAAACGCCTTTGAATTGGAAATCGGCACCCTCCGCGCCAACTACCCCGGCCTTTAAAACAAAATTCATCGTTTTCATTTTTCTTCCCCACAAATATCCGTGGGCCCATTTTTCCGTTATCCTATTTTCTCCACCAAATTTTCCTCCTTGTAAATTTTCTCCCTCCATTGAATAATGAGGCAGAGGGTGCACGCCGATGCTTCGAGAATACTTAGGAAAGTTGTGCAGCGAATTAGACATTCGCCCCGCGCCCAAACTGAACGAAGGGAAATTTTACCTCTTTCGTTTAAGCGATGAGGCGCTGCTGCAACTGAGAGATCTCGAGCCAGGTGTTGCCATGCAGGCAAATATTTGCCGCTGCCCCGAAAGAAAAAGAGAAGATCTGTTCATTTATTTGATGCGCGCCAATCTGTTAGGTCAAGGGACCGGAGGCTCGCGCATCGGAATGGACGAGGGAGAGAAGTCCTTGACACTCTCTCTCGGATTGCCGTATGAAATGAGCTATCAGGCTTTTAGAGAAAATATCGAAGATTTTGTCAACTATTTGATTTATTGGCGAGAAGAAGTAGCAAAATTTGAGAAAGAAGCCATATTATAACGCGATCTAAAAGTGAAGAATAGAAACGTATGCCAGCGCACCTGATCGCAGAAGAGGGACCGCACCGCGGTTTAGTCCTCAATTTAGAAGAGGGGGAAGATTGGATCATCGGCCGGGATCCAGATGAGGCCGATTTTGTCATCGAAGATAGCACCGTTTCTAGAAAACATGCCCGCCTGACACGAGCGCCGGAAGGGATTTACCTTAAAAACTTAAGCCGCGTCAATCCCACATTGGTGAATGACGAAGAACATGAGGATCGGGTCCTTTTAAAAGAGGGGGACCGCGTCCAAATTGGGAATACGGGATTTCTTTTTTCTGAAGAAAAGGTCCCCGATATGGGGGCCACTCCGCCATCTAAAAAAGAGAAAAAGAAGAAACAGAAAGCCGCTTACGACGATATCTTTGGCGATACAGAGCCTGAAAAGCCGGCTGTTGAAGAAGAGGCGGCGCCTGTTGTTGAAGAAATCGTGGAAGAAATTCCGGTTGAGAAAGCAAAGGTGAGAGAACCGACTGCTTACGATACGATCTTCGAGGAAGGAGAAGAAGAACTTCCCTTTAATTTAATTTCTGAAGCGCCTCTTATCTTGAAAGTGATTTCAGGTCCCAATGCAGGTGCCGAAATCGGCATCGATAAGGGACGCACCTATATCATCGGCAAGGATCCAAGTTCTTGCGATATCGTGTTCCAAGATTTAAGCGTGTCGCGCCATCATGCGCGATTGGTCGTAAGCTCTGAGGGGACGCTCGAAATTGAAGATCTGGGCTCGAAGAATGGGACGGTGGTCAATGGGACTCCGATCAGTGAAAAGAGAGTTGTCACACCGCAAGATCTGATCGCGTTGGGGACGACGGTCTTTTTAATCATCGATCGAGAAGCGCCGCAAGAAACAATTTATTCCCCTGTCGTTTCGACTTATGAACCACCAAAGGTTGAGGCGCCCGTTGAGGAGCCTGTTGCAGAGCCTGCCAAAGATTGGAAACGGGAGCCGATTCCGCCGAAGTATTTGATCGCCGGTGCTTCATTCGTTGTGGTTTTCTTGGTGGTCTTTTTAAGTTTCTTCTCTTTGTTCAAATCCAAAGGGGTTGAAGTAGTTCAAAAAGAACCGGTTGATGAGATCAAAGAGGCGCTTGCGAAGTTCAAAGATGTGCAATTTTCTTATAACCCCGGCAGCGGAAAGTTGTTCTTGGTAGGACATGTCCAGACGGGCGTTGAATATCAGGAAATGAATTATCGAGTGGGGCAAATTCCTTTTATTTTGGCGACTGAAGATAATGTCGTGATCGATGAGCTGGTCGCAAAGACGATGAATGATGTCTTAAATGATAATGCCGCTTGGCGCGGAGTGAGCATCCAAGTGCCTGAGGCAGGCCGGTTTGATGCGGTGGGCTACATCCAAACGAATGCCGATGGCGTGGCGCTGGCAGAATATTTAACTGTGAACTTCCCTTATCTCGACCGGCTGCAAAATAAGGTGGCGATTGTAGAAAATCTCAATACGCAGCTTCAAAGTCTTTTGACATCGCAAAGCTTTGGCGCGGTGACGATGCAGCTGACGAATGGCGATGTCGTCTTAGCGGGCGTTTATAGCGATAAGATGGAAGGGGAATACAAAGATTTACTCAAGCAGATCAATGCGATTCCCGGCGTACATTCGGTGAAAAACTTTGCCGTAGCGACCCATCCGAATCAGGCGGGCATCGATTTAACGCAACAATATCAAGTCACTGGCTCATCGATGTTCGATGGGCGGGGCTATAGCATTGTGCTCAATGGAAAAATCTATACTTTAGGCGATCAAGTGGATGGAATGAAGATCACAACAATCGAACCAAATACGATTCTACTTGAAAAAGATGGATTAAAATATAAAATCGACTATACCCGGTAAAACCCGGTGAAATGAGGAGGGGATGATTTATGTACGGATTAGAAAAAGAACCCGATAAAAGGTTTGCATTCGATCTCGAAAACGAGATTAAACAAAAACCTCATCGCGGGAAAGAGATTTTAGACAAAGTGGAAAAACGAATTCATGAACTTAAAAAACTTCTTCGAGAAGGTCAAAATGAAAAAGAATTCGATCGTTTAGGAATTCTTTTACATGGTTATGCCGCCTTGCAGAAAGTCATACGAAAAGTAGCGAAATAGGAGCCTCAAAATGATCACTCTTCCAGGTGTAACCCTCTCGTTTACATCATTGATATCGGCTTATAAAAAATTGCAATCGGGCCTAGTGAAACAGGTGCGCGCGTTGGCGAGTAAGATTAGCCAAGCGACGCCTGGATCCTTTATCTTGCTGCAATTCCAAATGAGCCAAGTAACGCAGATTGGCGAATCGATCTCCAACTTGATCTCTCAGGTCAACTCGGTGATTAACGCTGCAATCAGAAACCAGAAACCGCAATAATCGTGATTTGTGGTATAAAGTTTTATGTACGATTAAGAGGACTTTGAATCATGTCAATATGGAAAAAGTATAAGGATGACTTCATCATGCTGCTGGAGGCTGGCTTTATCGCGGTCAATCAGGCGGATGAAGATGCGGCGCTTAAATTGTTCCGCGCGGCAGAGTTGCTAGACCCCGACAATGTGATGCCGAAGGTTGGTTTTGGCTATCTCCATCTCCATAAGTTGGAGCTAAAACAGGCGGTCAAGATGTTTGAAGATGTGCTTCATAAAGACCCGACGAATGAAATGGCGAAAGCCTTTCTAGGTCTTTGCATGAGCATGATGCCAAACACCATTGACAAAGGGGAAAAAATCTTGGAACAAACTCTCAAGTCGAAAGATCCGATGATCAAGCGCCTCGCTGGCACGGCGATCGATTTCGTGGAGAAGTTCATCAAGAAAAATCCTGGCCCTGCAGGGAAAAGTAAATAATGACTACGCCTCCTCCAGATAAAAGCCCCGATTCGATTTCTCCTGGGAAGTCGATTGAGCCAACCGATAAGCCGAGAACGCCTCCGGCGCCCACCGGTTTTCAATCGTATATGCAGGAGACGCCGACATCGGCAAAAGGAGTCCCCGCTCCCGGAACTGCGGGAGGACCGACGCCGATTGAGCTCGCTCGAGGAACTGCCTTTCAAACTGCGGGTCCAAGCTTTAATTCTTTGATTGCGCAGGCGAGAACGGCGCAAGATTCTTTAGGAACTGTGGGCCAACAGCTCAACACCCAAAACTTAAAGTTAAAGCGATCGCAAACCCATCTCTTAAAAAACAAATTGAGCGATGCGCATGGCTACATTCAAGATGCTGGCTCCAAATTGGGAATGGACACCTCTTCTTTAAAAATGCCGCCCGGCTCAACGCCTTTGGATCGATTCGTCGCCTATGTGAATGATGGGCAAGAAAAGCTTTTGGCGGTGCAGCAGAAACTCAAAGAACTTTCGGGCAAAGGGGAAGAGCTTCGACCTGGCGATATGATGTATCTTCAGGTCAAGATGGGACTTGCGCAACAGGAAATTGAATACACCTCCACCCTCTTAAGCAAAGTCATTAGTTCGATTACAACCATCATGAATACACAATTGTAGGTTCATGGATTTACCTCCTTCTCTTGATAAATTGATGAGCCATCTGGAAGATGTGGAACTGACCACAGTCCATGGGCGCATTACGGAAGCGGTCGGCATGTTGATCCGCGCCGTGATCCCCCAAGTGAAAATGGGGGAACTTTGCCTGATCAAGCGCGATGGAGAACCTCTCGCCGCTGAAGTCGTCGGTTTTACTAGAGATGAGGTGCTCCTTTCCCCTCTTGGAGAGATGAAGGGAATCGGCCCCTCTTCTGAAGTGATCCCGATGCGGATGCCGATGCACATTAAAGTGGGCCCGCAGCTCTTGGGCCGCGTGCTAAATGGAATGGGGCAGCCGCTCGATGAAGATACGCACGGGCCTTTAAAACTCGAAGATACCATTTCCGTTCTCAATACTCCCCCCGATCCGCTGAAAAGAACCTTAATCACGAAACCGATTTCGGTCGGTGTGCGGGGGATCGATGCCGTTCTCACATGCGGAAAAGGGCAAAGAGTGGGCATTTTCTCCGCAGCCGGGGTCGGAAAATCGACGCTGCTCGGGATGATCGCGCGCAATGCCCAAGCCGATATCAACGTCATCTCGCTCATTGGAGAGCGGGGACGGGAAGTGCGCGAATTTTTGCAAAATGACCTGGGCGTCGAAGGGATGAAGCGCTCGGTCATCGTCGTCTCTACATCCGATCAAGCCGCTCAAATGCGCATCAATGCCGCTTATGTAGGCACTGCCATTGCAGAGTATTTCCGCGAACAGGGAAAATCAGTTATCTTGATGATGGACTCAGTCACCCGATTTGCCCGCGCTTTACGCGAGATCGGCCTGGCCGCAGGAGAGCCCCCCGCCCGAGCTGGCTATACTCCCTCTGTTTTTGCCATTCTTCCCCGCCTTTTAGAGCGTTCGGGAAACTCTGAAAAAGGATCGATCACCGCCTTCTACACCATTCTCGTGGCAGGAGATGATCTCAACGAGCCGGTTGCCGACGAGGTGCGCTCCATTCTCGATGGCCACATCATTCTCTCTTCAGAACTGGCGCGCCAATATCACTATCCAGCGATCGACGTCTTAGCCTCCGTCAGCCGAATTTTGCCCCACATCGTCGACCGGCAGCATCTCGAGCTCATTGGGAAATTGCGGGAAGTCTTAGCGAACTACAAGAAAAACGAACTGCTGATCCGCATTGGCGAATATAAGCCAGGATCCGATAAAAATGCCGATTTTGCATTAAAATATATTGATAAGGTGAACCGCTTTCTCAAGCAGCAGATCGAAGAAAAATGTTCTTATGAAGAAACTCTACGGCAATTAAAGGCGCTGTTCACGTAATTCTTCTCAATGCCTTCGCGCATTTTTGGATCGGCTCCTCTCCAAGCCGCTTCTTTGATCAAAGAGCCCCCCGATTTTGGGAGTTCCCCATCAATCCTCTTCAACATCGATAGTGCATCTTCTTCCTGCCCATCTCCGACAGCTTTGAAAAGCGCTCTGGCTAACGTCATAGCGCGCCCCTCTGTCAATCGAAGCTGTCTGAATTCCCAATCCAAATGCCTTCTTGGAGTAATCATTTCAATCAATACACTTCCTCCCCCTTCAAGCAATTTTTGAGGAGGTTCTTTCCATCGAGGTTGGAACTTTACGAGTTCTAGTCCCGACCTGCGCAACGGATTGTATTTTAGCTTTTGAGGCCGATCTGTTAAAACTCCATCTTCAATGCCCAGACATTCAACAGGCAAAGACAAGGGCGGCACCT
>DATIHQ010000111.1:0-12228 GCA_035480535.1 Chlamydiales bacterium | reverse complement strand
CATTGGTGGTAGAGGGGGGGCGAATTGCCGGGGTGGTTACGCAAGAAGGGATCGAATATCGGGCGAAGACGGTGGTTCTCTCTTCGGGGACCTTTATGCGGGGGCTGCTCCACATTGGAGAGCCGAATTTTTCAGGGGGACGGGGGGGAGATAAAGCGGCGACGGGACTTTCTCCTTGCTTGGAGAGTTTGGGGTTCCAGTTGGGGCGATTGAAAACCGGGACGCCGCCGAGAATCAATCGGCGCAGCATCGACTTTGCAAAGTGTGAAAAGCAGCCTGGCGATGAGGGAGTCCGCTTTTCTTTTGATGCGCCCGAAGAGCGGATGACGCAGATTCCTTGCCACATTACCTACACGACGCCTGAGACACATGAGATCATTCGGAAGAATTTGCACCGATCGCCAATGTATTCGGGGACGATTAAGGGAGTGGGGCCCCGCTATTGCCCCTCGATTGAAGATAAAGTGGTCCGTTTTGCCGATAAAGAGCGGCATCAGATTTTCTTGGAACCCGAAGGATTGATGACAGAGGAAGTGTATGTCAATGGGATTTCCTCTTCATTGCCGTTTGATGTGCAACTCGATTTAATTCGGACAGTGGTGGGCCTGGAGAGGGCGGAAGTGATGCGGCCCGCCTATGCAATTGAATATGATTATGTGAAGAGCGATCAGATCTATGCGACGCTAGAGACAAAGCGGGTTGAAGGATTGTTTTTGGCAGGCCAGGTGAATGGAACGACAGGATATGAAGAGGCTGCTAGCCAAGGGCTGATTGCAGGGATCAATGCCGCTTGTAAAGTAGCGGGAAAGGCGCCCTTTATCATGAAGCGGAGCGATAGTTATATTGGAGTGATGATCGACGATCTGATCCGCTTTGATTTATTGGAGCCCTATCGGATGTTTACCAGCCGCGCGGAGCATCGATTGTTGCTGAGACAAGACAATGCTGATTTGCGTTTGCGACCGATGGCTTATGAGTTAGGGTTGGTGACGAGAGAACAATTTGATCGGGTTGTTTTGAAGAAAGAGACCATTGAAAAAGAGATCGTGCGCCTGGCCCAGGTGTTTAAGAATGTAAATGGAAGAAGCACCCAATTGGCACAGCTGATTTGCCGTCCTGAATGGAGCTATGAAGGGGCGTTGAAGGCTTATCCAGAACATGTGGTCGATTTTGGTCCTGATTTAAATATGCAGATCGAGCTTCATTTGAAATATTCAGGCTATATTGAGCGGCAAGAAAAGGAAGTCGCGAAATTAGAGAACTTAGATTGTGTGAAAATTCCCAAGAGCTTTGATTATGAGAAAGTGGTGGGTCTAAGAAGTGAAGCTAAACAAAAGCTGGCCCGCTTTACACCGGAGAATCTGGGACAAGCATCCCGAATTTCGGGACTCTCACCGGCAGATATTTCGATCTTGCTGATTGTCTTGAGGAAGGGGTAAAAAGAGTGTATGGCCAATCGAATCAAAATTCCCACGCTCCTCCTCATTGCAGAGAATCCTTCTGTTCGCTCTTGGGTCAAAAAACATTTGAATGAGCAGTTTTTTATTATCGATGCCACCAAGCGCGGAGAAGCGATTGAAGCAGCCAGACATTCTCCCCTCGATTTTGTCATCGTCGATTCTGGTTTTGAAGATTGTGATCCCCTTGCTCTTTGCCGCGAACTTCGCCAAATACTCCATCAATGGCCCACGCAAATCTTCTTGATCACAGGCCGCCTGAAAAAGTCTTATCGCGATGCGGCTTTGGAAGCAGGGGTGACCGATTTTTTAAGCCATCAGCTCGATTTAGAAGAATTGGAGGCAAAAATTGCCACTGGGAAAAAAACGGCATCTGTCCGAGAGAAAACAGCTGATCTATCCACAGTCATTCGTGCGCCGAAGAATGAGCCTTCAAACGATCAAGCGCTCCGATTGCTAGCTGCGGCAAAAATCGAGAAGATCCCTGTCACGCTTTTAGTGTTGCGTTTAGATCCGTATGAAGAAGAGATTCTCTCCGAATTTACCAAAGTTGTGAAAGAGCAGTTGAAAGAGTCCGATCTTTTGATCCCCTTCTCTGGAGGGAGTTTTATTCTCCTTCTTCCGAATATGCACCTGGAAGCCGCGCGCAATCTGGGAGAACGGCTGAAAAAAGAGATCCAACGCTATCGCTTTGAGACAAAAAAAGGGCCTCTTTATCTCACTGTATCCATTGCGATTTCTCCTCTTGAAGCAACAGAAAATACATTTATAGATTCAGCGATGAAATCGCTTAAACAAACCCATTCCCTCGATCAGGAGATTTTATGAAATATATACCCTTATTCCTATTGAGCACTGCATTACTAGCTCAAGAAGCGCCGCCGACCCCAACAACGACGACCGCTGCGGCGATGACAGAATCAAAAAGTATATTGGTCATCGAGCCAAAATCGCGAGCCAATGACTATATCCAAGCCTTCGACATGCTTCGAAAAGATAAGCCGACGCTCAAGATTGCAATTCATATTGGCGGCGGAACGATGTTAGAAAACGTCACCGAAGTGGCCACCGTCAAAAATGGCACCCTTCTAATGATTAAATATGCTTCGAGTTCAGGGACAAAATACCAGGTCGTCCCGATCGAAGAAATTGCGGAGATGAGTTATTCCTCGTAACACATTGCATTTTATCCATCTCAAAAATAAGCCGATCTTCGAGCAATTGCAGCTGGAAGAGGCGCTCCTTCGCACCGATGATCGAAACTTTTGCATTGTCAATCAAGGCTCTCCCCGTGCAATTGTGATGGGGATTTCTGGAAAACCGGAGACTCTCCTCGATATCGACCGGGTCAAACGAGATCGAATTCCAGTGATCAAGCGCTTTAGCGGAGGGGGAACCGTCATTGTCGATGAGAACACCCTCTTCATCACCTTCATTATGAACAAAGCTGCCTTGAACATCCCCCCATTCCCCGAGCCAATTCTACGCTGGTCTGCAGAACTCTATCAAAAAGCTTGGCAGATTCCCTCGTTCCAATTGCGGGAAAATGATTATGTGATCGGGGATAGAAAATGTGGGGGAAATGCGCAATACATTCAAAAAGGGCGCTGGCTCCATCATACTTCTTTTCTCTGGGATTATTCCGAGGAGAATATGAACTATCTCCGCCTTCCTCCAAAAAGACCCGCCTATCGGCAAGATCGATCCCATGGGGATTTCTTGACACGGTTAAAGGATAATTTTTCTCATCCTAATGAACTGTTTACAAGACTGTTAAATACAAATGTAAAGCCGCTTTACATTACAGATTTTGACCTGGAAGCTTGGGAGAAAAAAGAGCATCGCCAGGCGACTCAACTCATTTTTTAAGCAGCCTTGTCTTTTGAGTGGCTGCCTTGTGCATGGCCTGTGAAATAATGGTAGGAACTGCCCGCTAGAAGACCGACCATCCCAAAAAAGATAAAGGGGAGGAGGAAGGCCACCACGGCTGTGCAAGATCCCACGATGATTTCTGAAGTTTTGTCCTTCTTATGAGTCAATTCATAGAACTTCTTCAGCACGCTATCCACTTGAACGGGGAAGAAAATCGCCAAGGCCGCACAGACAACTAGGAAAAATAGGGTGAGCCCTATGCCGCCATAGAAAAGTTCCCTCCAAGCAGAAAGCCCGCCGAGGACAAATGCGGCCACTGTCAAAGTCTCAGAGATGTGTTTGCGTACAAAATGCTTAATGTCAGGCATAGTCTCCAACCTTATTTCAGTTTAATTGTATATTATTATAATTAACTATAATAAATCAATTAAGTTGCTTAAGTCACAGTCTTCCTGGACTTTAACCAGTTTTTGGCATTTTCTTGGAGGATCTCGAAGTAATAGTAGAGGACGGGGGTGAGGAGAAGGGTGAGAAGCTGGGAGATGATCAATCCCCCTACGATGCAGATCCCTAAGGCTTGGATGCTTTTTGCAAAGGCGCTTCCAATGCCCAAGGCAATGGGGACAGCGCCCATCATAGCGGCAAGGGTTGTCATCAAGATGGGACGAAAACGGATGAGAGAGGCTTCAATAATGGCATCGCGCGGCGTTTTTTTCTCTTTTTCGACAGCGACGATCGCAAAGTCCACCATCATAATGCCGTTTTTCAAAACGATTCCGATGAGAAGGATAAGCCCCACGAAAGAATAAAGAGAAAGCGTTTCTCTAAAGAGTAAAAGAGAAAAAAGCCCGCCAACTAGGGTGGGAGGAAGAGCGCTCATCACTGTGAGAGGATGGATGAAACTTTCATAGAGAATGCCGAGCACGATATAGATGACGAAAAAGGAGAGAATCATCAGAAATGAGAGGCTTTTCAGAGATTCGTTGAAGATTTGAGCCGTTCCAATCACTTGTCCATAAATTTGGGGAGGTTTGTCTTGAGCTGCCAAATTGTGTAGCGTGTTTAACATAGTGCCGAGGGGAACTCCTTCGCCAGGATTGAAAGAGATGCCTACTGCCGGAAGGCCATTGACATGGTTCACCGTTAGAGGTCCCACCGTTTCTTTTGCCTCAACAACTTCTGCTAGAGGAACTAATGTACTGGTTTTTTCTGTTAATGGAATTAATCCATTGCTCTTTGAGGCTTTTATATACAACGCGGGAAGAACAGTTGGGTCTTTATAAAATTTAGGAAGAGTTTCAATCAAAACATTGTATTGATTAATTACTCCGTTGATTTGAGATATCTTATTATTCGAATAGGCATAGGTTAAGAGATCTTCTATGTCTTTCGCCGTGATGCCATAATAGGAGGCTCGATCGCGCAAAATATGCAAAAACCATTGCGGTTGATGGATCCGAAGATCGGAGGAAACTTGAGAGAAGTTGGAGTTTGCTTTTACTTTATTCAATAGCTGAGGAGCATATTGATAGAGGCTGTTCTGATCGATGCTGGTCAATGAATATTGATAGAGAGCCTTTGCTGTAGTTCCCACTTGAAGATTGATTAAGGGAATAGAAGAGAAGTAGGCATTGATTCCTGGGATTTCTTTCGCTTTGGCCGTTAATTCTTTGATCGACATATCGAGGGGTTGTCGATCGGCATAAGGTTTCAGGCTCAAGAAAACAATCCCCTCATTGGGATTTGTATAGGAACTAATAGAGACCACTGAATCTACATTTGGATCTGCCATGATCATTTCATTGAGTTTGTCATGATATTTATTCATGAGATAAGGGGAAGTCCCATCGCGGGAGAGGGTAAATCCTTGAATGAATCCCACGTCATATTCCGGAATGAAATCTTTGGGAATGACAAAATAGAGAGCTGCGGAGCAGACGATGCTGAAGAGGCCTAAAGAGAGCATGATGAGGCGGTGATCTAGGGCCCAAATGAGAAGGGGTTTATAGAAATTTCTCATCCGTTCCATCAATCGGTCAGAGAGTTCTTCCATCCGTGTCTTTTTCTCATTCGCATAGGGCCGAATGAAGCGGCTGCACAAAAGAGGGGTGAGCGAAAGGGAAATAAATCCTGAAATCAATACGACGGTGACAATGGTGACAGCAAATTCTCTAAATAATTTCCCAACCACGCCTCCCATAAAAAGCATGGGGATAAATGCCGCGGTGAGACAAAGCGTCATACTCAAGACTGTCGTACTGATTTCTTTTGAGCCTCGAATGGAGGCATCGACAGGAGCTTCTCCCATTTGCACATGGCGGACATTGTTCTCCAAAACGACAATCGCATCATCGACGAGAAATCCAATGGAGAGAGTGATCGCTAATAAAGAGAGAAGATCGATGCTGAAGCCATAGAAAAGCATGAGAGCGCAGGTGCCGCAAATGGCCAGTGGAATGGCGAGGGCGGGGATGATGGTATTGAGCAATTTTCCCAAAAAGAGATAGATGATGATGACGACTAGAATAAAGGCGAAAACCAGAGTCATTTTCACATCATCCACCCCTTCTAGGATCGATTTTGATTGGTCATAGTAGGTGATGATTTTGAGCGTATCGGGAATTTGAGGTTTCATCTGTTCTAGAATGCTTTTGATCCCTTGAATTACTTTGATCGTATTGGAACCAGGCAATCTCTGAATCCCTAAGATGATGCAGGAATATTTTCCTTCTCTGGTGATATAGTCATTGAAAAGCTTGTCATTTTGGACGCTATCTAGAGCTCGGCCCACATCTTTTACTTTGACGAGAGTGCCATCTTGGGCTTTGATGACCAATTCTCCGTAAGGTTCCGCGGTGAAGAGTTGTCCATCCGCATCGACAGTACAGTCATCCTTCTGCCCCCATAAAGTTCCCAGAGGAAGATCGACATTTCCTTCTTGAAGAACAGCCGTTACATCGCTAATCCCTACATTCATCCCGGCGAGTCTTTCTGGATCCACTTGGACGCGAACCGCATAGGGAGATCCATAAGTAATGACTTGGGAGACCCCTTCCACCATCGAGAGGCGCTGTCCGATAAACGTATTTCCATAATCATAGAGCTGCCCGGCTGTCATATTTTCAGAATAAAGAACAAAATAGAGAATGGGAGTCGCAGCTGGATTGACTTTTTCATAGACGGGGTTATTCGGGAGATCGGAAGGAAGATTGGGCTCAGCGCGGCTGATTGCAGCCTGAACATCGGTAGAGGCAGCATCGATATTCCGCTCCAGATTGAATTGCAAGACGATGCTTGTCGATCCTGTGTTGCTTGAGGAAAAAATCGTTTGCATTCCCTCAATTGTGGAAAATTGCTGCTCCAAAGGCGTGGCGACCGAGTTCGCCATTGTTTGTGGGCTTGCGCCTGGATAGCTCACCGTCACCTCAATGGTTGGCATATCGACATTGGGCAGATCGCTTACAGGCAAAGCTTGATAGGCGAGAATTCCAAAAACGAAAATGGTCGCCATGACGAGAATCGTCATCACGGGGCGGCGGATGAACGGTTCAGAGAGGTTCATTTCTTTATGCTCACTTTAGCGCCGGTATAGAGATTGAGCTGTCCTTCAGTCACCACTGTTTCATGGGCCTTCACTCCCTCTAAAACAATCACATTGTCATCTTGTCTTTGGCCGAGTTTGATTGTTCGCTGCTCAATGGTGTTATCCTCTTTTACAATAAAGACAACTGGACCCGTCAAGGTCAATTGCACAGCTGTATAGGGCATCACAATCGCATTTTTCTCTACATACAATTGCACGCGGGTGCGGATGAATTGCCCTGGCCAAAGGCCTCGACTTTGATTGTCAAAGATGCCTCGAAGCTTGATCATGCCTGTCTGGTTATCCACTGTATTGTCGACCATGTAAAGCTTTCCCTCAAACGTCTCCTCCGTAAAATCTTCGTAAGCGGCCATGACTTTGAGTGGATCGCCATTCTTTTTGATCCATTTTTGCACTTTAGGAAGTTGGATTTCGGGAATGCTAAAGGTGACGAAAATAGGATCCATTTGATTGAGAGTGATCATCTCTTGTTGGCCATCTGCGCTCACCAAATTTCCAAAATCGATTTGCAAAAGGCCTGTCAACCCATCAATGGGAGCGTAAATCCAACAATAATCGAGATTGATCGCAGCGCTATCGACTTGCGCCTGATTTTGCTCTACAAGTCCTATATTGGCTGCGAAATTTGCCTGCAATGTTTCGTAATCGATCTGTGAATAATATTCATCTTTCGCCAGCATCTTATAGCGTTTGACTTTCTCTTCTGAGATCGCAAGATCGGCCAAACTTTGTTCTAACGTTCCTTTCGCCTGTTTTAGAGCTGCTTCATAAGGCTTTGGGTCGATGGTGAAGAGAAGATCTCCTTTTTTCACTTCTTTACCTTGGACAAAATAAACTCCTGTCAATTCCCCCTCGATGCGGGAGCGAATTTCAATGCTCGTCATCGAATCGACATGTCCCAATCCCTCGACAAAAATCGGAATGTCTTGGATCTGCGCAGTTGCCACGCGAATGGCAAAGGTAGGAATCGGCGTCTCCTTCTTTTTAGAATGGCATCCGCAAAGGAGAACCAAAAAAATCAATACGATTCGCATATATCCTCAGGTCCAGTACATAGTGAGCCGGTCGCATACGCGATCGCGGCTAGGGAGGTAAACCAATCTTTTTGGGAACCCGCCTTTTTAGAGCGGGCATCGGCCAAAGAACTTTGTGCTGACATGACATCGAGAAGGGTCGATGTTCCCGCTTTATAACTTGTCAGAGCAATGTTGAATTCCAATTCGGCTGCTTTCAAATATTCTTCCGAATCAATTAGATTTAGAGCGGCTGTTTTCACTCCCATATGCGCTGTTGTGACATTTTGCACAATGGAGAGTTCTGTCTGCAGCAGCTCGGCTTTGGACAGATCGACGTTCGCCTCCGCTTCTCGAATCCCATTCTTATAATAAAAACCTTGGAAAAGAGGCATGGAGACGCTAATCGATGCGCTCCAATGAAAAAAAGTCTCTTCAAACCCTTGCTGAAACCAATAATGACCCGTTTCTAAAGCTGTGGAAAAAACAGGAAGAACAGCTCGTTTAGCTCCCACTAAAGATGCTTCTTTTGAACGTAGATCTGCCTGCGCTGCAAGGAAATCGGGCCTGTACTCTTGCGCTCTTGCAACTAAGGCATCGACGCTCTCTAGCATCGGATCGGCTACAATTTGTTCCGGCATGGGTTGGACTTTAAACGTGAGATTTGCGGGGAGGCCAATATCTACGGCGAGTTGCGCAAAGGCATTTTCCACATTCTGCTTCTGCGTGGTTAAATTGATTTTCGATTGCAAATATTGCGTTCGAGCTTGAGCCACATCGCCCAATGCAGCAATTCCCAGCGAAAATTTCTCATTGGCTGCATCCAAAGAACTCTGCGCATTGATCAAATTGGCTTCATTCGCTCGGAGGACAGCCATTTGATAGAGATAATTATAGTAATCATCCATCACCGTCTGCATCACGGTTTGAATATTTTGATTGTGGGTAAAGTCTGCGTAATAAAGAGCCTCTCTCGCTGCCATTGCGGCGGCAGTTCTTTGTCCAAAATCAAAGAGAGTGTAAGAAATCAGAAGATCTGGCCCTCCCTGAGTGTAAAAATAGGGTTGGGGAGCGGTTGTGCTAATGAACGTCCCTTTTTGCCGGAAATAGGTCGTGTTCACCGATGCGGCCGGGTAAAACCCGCTTAAAGACTGGCCATATTGCGAAGAAGCAGCGCGCGCTTGCGCCCAAGTTTCCCTCGTGGAGGGATTATTTTGCAGGCCGATGTCAATTAACTGAGCTAAACTGAGCTCAGATGTGTCGAAAGCTGGGGGAACCACCGTTCGGCAATAGCGGGAGGAAATAAGGGTATTCCCTTTAAGAGGAGACCAAGAAGCATAAGGAGTTGAAGGCGCGAGGGAAAGAGGATCAATCGCATCCCTTGCACAGCTCGTTAAAAGAATAAATAGAAAAACCCAGCGCCTCATCCTAAGGCTCTAGATAGCGGAGAATGTTCTTTGGGGGAAGGAAAAAAATCTCCGCCGAAAGGGGTCTGGCATTAGCTCAGTCAACCGTGTTTGTCAACGTGGGACCCTCTTCCCAGGGGGGCTTTCACCTCAGCCTGGCGTCGAGATCCCCTAATTTATAACTATCGTTGAGGGGCGTTTGATGTTCAGAGTATCCCTAACAGCAGAGAAGGGGCCATTCTTCCTTAACTCGGAATTTACGAAAAGCAAATTATTTCCCGGCGTCGGGGAGACCGAGGAAATCTTTGATCGCTTGTTTCGAAGCTTCCCGGCCAATGAGGGCAAGAGACTCGGTTAAGGGGATGTTTTTTGGACAGACTTTGGCGCAATTTTGGGCGTTGCCGCAATTGGCAATTCCCTCTTCCCCAAGGGCTGCGCGGAGCCTTCCCGATTTCTGCAACTTTCCAATGGGATTGGAGTTGAAAAGGCGAATTTGGGACATGGCCGCCGGCCCCATAAACTCCGATTTGGGATTGACCTGCGGGCAGCTTTCGCTGCAGCAACCACAGGTCATGCAAGTGGAAAGAACATAGAGAGCTTCTTGTACTTCAGGACTGACAGGGGGACCAAATTCCCCATTATCGTCAGTCCCATCGATCGGAATCCAGCCCCGAATTTTCTTTAGGGCATCGAACATGCTGGTTCGATCGACACATAAGTCGCGGATCAGGGGAAATTTTGTAAAGGGAGCCAAGATGACGGTCGTGGAGCCAGTGCTTTTGATATAATTTTCAATGAGAGCGGTGCAAGCTTGTCTCGGCTTTCCATTTACGAGCATGGAGCAAGAGCCACATACTTCTTCCAGACAGCCCTGTTCCCAAGCAACGGGGGTCGTTTTTTCCCCCTTTTTATTGATGGGAGTTTGTTGAATGCGCATCAGACAAGAAATGACATTGGCATCGGAGGTGCGATCGAGCTCAAATTCTTCCCAATATTGTTCGCCGGGGACTCCTCGAAAAATGCGCAGGGTGAATTTTCCCATCATATCGGCAGTTGTATATTGGCTGGAATGTTCTTCAACGTCGGCTTTATTTTCTTTGCGTGAGTATAATCCCTCTTTATCGGGTCCAGATGGCGAATGTCAACAGGTTCATACGCAATCACCGGTTCTTTTGGATCGTAGCTCGCAATCGTCGTTTTCAGCCAATGCACGTCATCCCGTTCAGGAAATTCGGGCTTAAAATGAGCCCCGCGGAATTCATTTCTAAGGAGAGCCCCTTTCACGATCACCAAGGCAATTTCCAACATCGCCCTAAATTGATGGGCAAACACATACGTCTGATTTAACTTTTTCCCTCGATCCGATAGGGAAATATGTTTGTAGCGCTCCCGGATCTCTTTAATTTTTGCCATTGTCTTTTCAAGATCGGGATTATCTCTTTTTACACTTGCATAGCGAACCATATAGTCAGATAACTCGTCGTGAAGCTCATGCACATTCTCAGGCCCTTCGCGGCTTAACAGATCTCTTTGGATTTCCTCTTCTTTTTCCAATGCATCTTGAAAAACAGCATCGGGAGTATCGGTATAACTGGAACTCAGGCTTGCAATATAACGAGGCACCTCAACACCCGCGACAAGACCTCCAAAAATGCAGGAGAGAAGAGAATTCCCCCCTAAGCGATTGGCCCCGTGGTATTGATATTCTGATTCGCCAGCACCGAAACAACCTGTGAGATTCGTCATTTGTCTAAAACGAGTCCATCGATCTGGATCATCCGCTGCCGGCCAATCGATCCAGGCGCCCCCCATCGTATAATGAACGGCCGGACAAATTTTCATCGGCTTTTTACGGGGGTCATCGCCTGTGAATTTTTGGTAGATCTCAAGAACCGATTCAAGCCGATGCTGCCTTTCAGGGGGAAGATGGGTCGCATCGAGAAATACCTGCAATTTTCCCCCAACGCCAAGGCCTGCCTCACAAACTCTGAGCACTTCACGCGATCCAATATCGCGAGGCACTAAATTCCCAAATGCGGGGTACATTTCCTCCAGGAAATACCAAGGTTCTCCCGTTTTCCCACACGGTTTCATCGAGCCGTCGGGAAATTGAATTTTCTTTGAAGAGTCTCCATAGACCCAGATTCGCGCCCCTTCGCCGCGCACCGTCTCTGAAATCAGCCTCATCTTATCCTCCCCGGGAATGGAGGTGGGGTGAATCTGGATGAATTCCCCATTGGCGTATTTCATTCCCTGCATGTAAAGCCGCCCATTGGCAGCTCCCGTGCAAAAGGTGGAGTTCGTCGATTTTTTGTAAATCAGCCCAAGTCCACCCGTCGCAAAAACCACCGCATCGGCTTTCAAGACTTGCAGTTTCAGATTGAGAAGATCGTGCATCACAATGCCGCGAGTTCGCCCCTCTTTATCGAGGATGAGCCGCAAAAATTCATGGTGTTCGAATTTTTCGATTGCGCCACTCACTTCTCTTCTTCTCACCTGCTCATCAAGCGCATAGAGAAGTTGCTGGCCTGTTGAACCGCCGCAAAAGGCTGTCCTATTATATAGAGTTCCTCCAAAACGGCGGAAGACGACATGCCCTTCGGGAGTTCGATTGAAAGGACACCCCATTTTCTCCATCATCCGTAAAATGCCAGGCCCTGCCATGCACATTTCGAGGACGGGGGGTTGATTGGCGAGAAAATCGCCCCCTTTGATCGTATCGTAGGCGTGAATGATCGGAGAATCCCCCTCTCCGCTCAAATTGATCGCGATATTGAATCCCCCCTGCGCGCAAACTGAATGAGACCTTCGCACCGCAGTGACGGAAATCAACTTGATTAGACAATCTTTCTCGGCTAATTTCATCGCAGCCGAAA
>DATIHQ010000110.1:0-19001 GCA_035480535.1 Chlamydiales bacterium | reverse complement strand
ATTCCCCTAAAGCCGCGCGATATCCACGGCTATCGGGGCGCCGGCAGTTTTCAAAAGCGGCCCGGCACATATAAATTAAAATGGGTCGTCAACCAAGATCATTTCGCCTGGCCCCGCAACATCGCCCACGAAGAAGTCGTTACCATCTCCCCCCGCGACCTCTGGATCCAAATTGAGATCGAAGGGGATCAGGTCTCAATCCGCTAGGGCGTGTCGTCAATTAAGTCTCCGGGAGATCTTTGATGGATTTTTCTGCAGATTTTCATGCACGCCCGTAGGACATAGCTGAAGACTAGGCCAAGGGCAGCCCTGAAAAGCTGCTGGAAAAGCCGCGAAGAGCTCTCCGCGATTTAGTTGACGACATGCCCTAACCACTCAACAATCTTTTCTGCCACCTTTTTTGAATAGGCCAAAGAGGCATGGCCAATCCCATCGAGCAGGTATTGCTTGTCGGGATGATGTCCCACAAGAGCAGAATTGGGCCTAACAAGCCCATCTGTTTTCGTGGCGATTTGATAGAAACGAAAAGGGAGGGCTTTGGAGAGTTCCAATTCTTTGAGCAGGGAGGAATTCGGCCTCATCTCGCGCGCATTGGGACCGAGCCCCAGATGAGCCATTATTGTTCCCTTGAAAGGGGTGGCGATGGTAATGAGATCTGTCACTTTTCCGGATGGGGCCAATTGCGTGGCATAAACAGCGGCGACGAGGCCCCCCATCGAATGGCCGATGAGGATGAGATCGTCCCGCCCTGTTTCCCGGGCGATTTGTTCCGCTTTTTCCTTCACCTTTTGCGCATAGTGATGGATGGAGCGGAAGGGGTGTCCATAGTTGAGGGTGTAAATAGGGCCTAGGCCTGCTTTTTGTAGTTTCCATCTTTGATAAAACCAGACGGAGCTATCATTGACGTACCCAGGGACTAATAGAATCGGCCGCCCGGCTGAATTCCCAGCGGGTTGTTGATAGGCTTTGAAATAGCGAAGCGGAAGGGCAAGGATAACAACCAGGAAGGCTACGCACTCGACGAGACTCGCCCAAATCCAATTGAGTATTTTCATCATTTTCACTATAAGTATTGGACAAAGAGGAAATATCGTGCAATCCATTCTTATTTTTGTCGATGACATCTACGAAGATCTCGAGCTGTGGTATCCCAAAATCCGGTTGGAGGAAGAGGGGTGCAAGGTAGTTATCGCCGGGCCTGAGGCGGGCAAGGTGTATAGTGGAAAACATGGCTATCCTTGTAAGGCCGATATTTCTTATGAAAAGGCCGAGGTGAAATCTTTTGACGGCTTGGTGATTCCGGGTGGATATGCTCCTGATAAAATGCGTCGGTATGCAAGAGCGCTTGAGATCGTGCGGGAGATGAACGGGGCGGGAAAAATGATCGCCTTCATCTGCCACGCGGGATGGGTTCCCATTTCAGCCAAGATCTTGAGCGGAAGACATGTGACCGGCTTTAGCGCCATCAAAGATGATCTTGAAAACGCAGGGGCCCGCTATTCCGATAAGGCAGTTGTAGTGGATAAGAATCTAATTACCTCCCGCACGCCGCATGATTTGCCCCAGTTTTGCAAAGCAATGATTGAGTTTCTTAAAAAATGACGAAAGCATTACTATCGTTACTTCTCATAGGAACTTGCATGGCAGCAGAAAAATTTGATTGGGGTCAGATCATCAATCTCCCTACTCCCCCAACCCATAAGACATTTGGCCACCAGGTCCTCCATTTTTATCCCTTGAATAAGCCATTTTGGGAGCCTTCTCAAACCTTTGTCGATCGGCATCTTTCGAAGGCGATCCAATATGTGTCAGATGCTGAAGTTCTTAAGTTTGGCTCCGACGCAGCCGCTTCTCAGGAGGGGATGTTTTTAGAATTTGGGGTTTGTTCGGGAAAGACGATCAATTTCATCGCGGCCCTAAATCCCCGGAAAAAAATCTTTGGATTCGATTCGTTTGAGGGGCTTCCTGAAGATTGGAGGGCGGAGTGTAAAAAAGGAGCTTTTTCTTTTAAACAACCCAATTTTCTTCCCCCCGTTCTCAATAATGTCGAATTGATCAAAGGATGGTTTTCCGATACGCTTCCCGCTTTTCTAGAAACGCATGAGGGGCCAGTTGCCTTTGTGCATATCGATTGCGATCTCTACTCTTCCACATCGTGTGTATTTCAAAATCTGAAGGATCGCATTCAGCCAGGAACCATCATTGTTTTTGATGAGCTCTATAACTATCCTGGATTTGAAAACCATGAACTCAAGGCGCTCCAAGAATTCCTCGATTCTACAGGCTATCAAGCAGAATATCTCGCCTACAACATTCATCACGAACAAATCGCGATTCGAATCAGAAGTCCTTAACCAGCATTTGGTAACAGGTGTGTGTGCCTCTTTTAAACGCAAAGACGCAAAGGCGCAAAGAAAAATTATATCCTCTTCTCTGCGTCTTTGCGTCTTTGCGTTGAATAAAGTCAGGTGCCCCTGTTACTAAGTATCCGTTTGAGATTTTTATTCGGCGCGGATCCAGAGGGCTTCACACTTTCCCTCGATCCGAATAGAGTTGCTATCAGCCGGAATCAAATAAGTAGAGCCAGCTTGGAAAGGCTCTTTGTATTCATCGACAATGATATGCCCCTCTCCTTCCAGGCAGAAGAACACCTGGAACGAATGAGCCGTAGGAGTCGCCTGCCAATACTTAAACACATCGATGCGCAAAACAACGAAGTGAGGAGAAGAAACCAGCGAAATCAATTGATGTTCCATATCGCTTTCTAGGTGGCGCGGCGTGAGTTTAGCGCCTTTTTGATCGCCCCATTCGATGGCCACAAGGGCTTCTTTGAGATGCAACGGCCGAGTGGTGCGTCCCCAGTCGTAAAGGCGATAGGTCGTATCGGAATTTTGCTGCACTTCATACAAAAGACTCCCCCCGCAAATGGCATGGATCCGTCCTCCAGGAAGATAGATCGCCTCGCGAGGTTTGAGATCAACTTTCTCTAAAACATCATCGAGATGATTGGCCTTCAAGGCCTTCAGCAATTCGGCTTGCCCCATCCCTTTCTTGAGTCCAGCATAAACACAGCTAGGCTCAAGAGCGACCCACATTTCTGTTTTCGGTTCTCCCTTAAGTTCCGCCGCTGTTCGTTCGTTGGGATGAACCTGAAGGCTCAAGTTCTCTTTCGCATCGATGATCTTCAATAAAAGAGGAAATCGATCATATTTTTTTCCATGGCCATATAATTTTTCTCCCAGCTCGCGCATTAAATCCCGAAGAGTTCGCCCTTTATAGGATCCATTGGCTACAACACTCATCGCATCATCCCGATCGGAGATCTCCCACGATTCAGCGATGCGCCCCTTTTGGGAACGATGATATTTGCGGCTGATCCGATCGCCGCCCCAGACATAATCTTGTATAATTGGCTCAAACCGAATGGGATACATCTTTCAACTACTTCCATTGTTCAATAATTGAAACCTATAGCAGACAAATTTCTTATTGGCTACTCTGAATCCTATGTATTTTAAAGATCGCAAAGAAGCTGGGCAGCAGCTCGCTAAGGCGCTTTCCAAATATAAAAAAGCTCCCAACACCCAAATCATCGCCCTTCCTCGCGGAGGCGTTGTGATTGGCCATGAAGTCGCCAAAGCCCTCCACCTTCCTCTCGATGTGATCATTCCCCGCAAAATCGGGGCCCCCGACAATCCTGAGCTAGCCATCGGCGCCCTTGCCGGCGATATCACTCTCCTCGATCAAGATCTAATTGCCCACTACGACATCCCCCGCTCCTACATCGACAAAACCATTGCAAAAGAACAATGGGAAGCGGCTCGCCGGCTCACCCTTTACCGAAAAGGCAAACCTCCGCAAAACTTTAGCGGCCAAACCCTCATTCTCATTGACGACGGCATCGCCACTGGCGCCACGATCCGCGCCTCGATCGCTTATTTAAAGAAAATGAAAGCAGCCCACCTCATTATCGCCGTCCCCATCGCTCCCCCCGATACCCTGGAGCGGCTCAAAGAAGAAGTCGATGAAGTCGTTTGTCTTCACGCTCCCTCCTCCTTCATGGCCGTGGGGCAATTCTACGCCCACTTCCCCCAAACCGAGGACGCCGAAGTCATCCAACTCCTTGCTGAGAACTCTTGATCGAAACCCCCACAAACGTTATGCTCTTTCCCTATTAATGGAGGAAAAGATGTCTGCTACTGCTGCTGCGCCCGCTGCTGTCCAAGCCACTCAACAACAAACCCCAACAGCCCCTGCAGATAAAGGGAGATATACCCCCCTGAATCGATGCGAATATGGGTTGGCCACTGTAGTGAATATTGTCCATATCGCGAAATCGATTCTTATGGCTCTGATTCTCCTGATTGCCGCCGGCGTTTGCCTGGGAAAAAATAAAAAAATAAATGGATACGTCCATGGCCATGCAACAGGCATCTCTGCTGGCCTCGTTGGATTGATTCTTTCGATCACTGGAATCTTTTGTCCTAACTATGTCAACAATACGTTAGGAAGAAAATCCGATTGATTCTACTCTCTCATCGAAATAAGCAACCCATTCAGGCGCTTCTTTCTTCAGCCAGCGGCGCAATCGATGGGTATACCGTTTCATTTCAGGAATCTGATACTGAGGCAGCTGCAAATCGGGACTCAGGCCATAGTTTCCAAAATCAAATTCAATGGCGCAAGTCTCTAAAAAGCCAAAATTTCGACTTAAATTGGGATCTGAATTTCCAATTCCTTTTGCCGTGCGATGTTCCAAAAGAGTGAGGAATTGATCAATCCGTTTTTGCATCTCTAGAGGATTATTTCGCGCTTTTAGCAGCGTTTTTCGGAAAGGTTCCGCTTTTCGCTGCAGAGCAAATCGATAGGAATTCAAGGGGATTCGATAGGAGCGGCCTAAAGCATCTTTGCAACGGATCCTTGGGAGATCTGAACTTGGATTTAGATGAATATAAAGCAGCCCTGTCTCCTCGGGAGCCAGATCGTAAGCCATTTTACAGGCATCGAAGAGTTTTGTGATTTTTGCGATAAGTGGGCTCTTTTTTTTATTCCGAAAAAAAAGAGAGCGCTGGTCATATCGAAAAAGCTTGAGGACATATTTGTCATCTGCGCTTCGAAATGCATAACACTGGGCTCCTTTATTTAGGAAAAAAAATGGCTGTCTCAAAATCTCTTCGACCTCTTGATTTCGAGATCTTTCCCACTCAGGATGATAGGGAAAATCCAACTGCAATTTTGCCAGTCTAAACCCATGTGTAAGACGCTTGAAGCCAGCGGGAAGAGACAAACTCACACCGAGAAAAAGAAGAAAGAATAGAACTTTTTTAATCATTCTTTTCCAACCATTGGTTCAGACGATTTATATAGTTGGGGATTTCAGAGTCAGGGAAATCAGCGGTTTGCACAAAGTCTCCCACATCCATCGCAATCACTTTCCCATCTAAAACTCCAAAATTATCTCCCAATTTTGGATCTTGACTCGAAAGTCCTAATGATTTCAATTCTTCCAGAAGAAGTTTATAGGAATCGATCAACCCTTTCCTATCTAGTTTTAAAAGAGCTTCCTTCAGAGAAATCCCTTTTTTTTGAATGATAAATCGATACTGACTGGGATCTACTTTAAATTTCTGCCCCAAGCGGTTTTTAACAATGAAAAGAGGGAATTTTCCATTTTTCGGATTGAGATGAGTCCAAACGACTCCCGTCAAATGAGGCGCGAGAACATGAGATAAATGGCAAGAATGAAACGTCATCGGGACTCTCTCTTCAAACGACCTTACATTTTCTTTAGGATGATAGCCCATCCATTTCTGAATATTTTTGAAAATCTTGCTCCCCTTTCCTTTCTGATAGGAATCAAAACGGAAAAGCTTTAGGACATAATTGCCATCAGAGCTTAAGAAAACATAAGTTTGTCTTCCTCTGGAAAAATAAGTAAATGGCTTCTGAAATAGATCGACAATCCATGGAGGCGGGTCGCCAGGAATCTCCCATTCGGGATTATTGGGCCATTCAATTGCGCATTTGTTCAACCGAAAAGGATGGGCCCAGCGCTTAAATCCATAGGGCAACCAGAGAAAAAAAGGAACGACCAAAAAGAACACGATAAATTTTTTCATTCCCCATAGGATATACCGGGAGAGATTCAAAAATCAAGTTATGCCAAGGAGGCGCCCTGAATTTGAGCCAGGCGTAGCCGGCGCCGAAGGCTGGGGTCCCTGAAAATGCATCATTTTCGGGGTGAGCCGTTGCAGCTCAACCTGAAAGGTTGGGCGCCGGGGTCCCCGAAGACGCATCGTCTTTGGGGTGGGGTGCAGGCGGGTCTCAAATTCAGTGGCTGCCCGACGCCGGCAGAACTGATTTTTGAATCACGAGCGGTATAGATCTCCTTAAATTCTTTAGGGCAAGCGTTGGAATTTCTAGCATTAAATATTTCAGTAAGATATAGATAGGAGTAAAAAGTTAAAGTGTTTGGAGTGCCGCATGAGCCAGTTCCCTCGGAAGGTTCTGTCTGTCTTTCTAGGATTATTTTTTCTATTTGCAAATCCCACGTATTCCTCGATCATCAAGATCCCCCCAGCAGGCGGCGGGGAAATTGGATACAAAGATCTCATTTGCACAGAACAAGACAAAGCAAATATCTATGAGATCATTACGACATTGTCAGAAAATGGAAAGTTAAGCCTTCTTTTCAAGCAGGATCATTTGAAACAGCTCGGCACTCAAATCAACCATGTCCATCCGCTGAAATTTCTCTCCACAATTTTCTCCAATCCCCGCCTGAGATATTGCATGTATGACATATTCGATGACTATTTTAAGCGGAATGGGTTTATGGATGGCCTAGGGCCCAGTTTGCAAAAAGAATCTGAGAAAGGGAAATTAGATCCCTTACTGAGTGACTTTGCTAAAGAAGTCAACGTTGCGCCTGAGCTCCTCCGCCCTCATTTTCAAGCGCGCGATTGGGAAAATCTCGTACGTAAGCTCATGCAATCGTGACTGAAATATCTTCTATTGACGAGCCCCCTCAAGAATTTTACCCCACTTCTCCAGCCCCTTGGCAACAGATTGGGGCTCTTGAAGTTTGCCTTATAGCCATTGGCGGTTTTGGATCTTATGTTCATTCTGCCACTCGAAAAAAACGGGCTCCCACATTCCAAGCCCAATTTCCTCCAAATAATGCGCCCCCTTCCATTCAACCTATAACTCCAGAAGATCCTCCAATGGTTTCTCAGATATTACCTACCCCCCCAACTCCGCAATTTCATTCACCCGCTCCCCTGCCGCCGCCTCAAGGTCCTTTTGCAAACCTTCCTTGCGATGCTGACGATCAGGAAAAGATCCGCACTGTCGTCAGAAAACTAGGAAGTCATGAGTTCTTCCGTATTCAAGATATAACAGAGCTTATGGGGATTAAAAAAGACATCCTCCACGTCCATCCTTTTAAATTCCTTTGGACGATTTTTTCGAATGAAAACTGCAAAAATACTCTAAAAAATATTCAGCAGAAGGCCTCTCAGAAGGGGTTTATTAATGGGTTTTTTGATAAACGGGCAAAAAATGGATTTATGGATGGCGTAAATGAAGGGATGAAGCGGGAAATGGATGACAAGAATATTGAACCCCACATCGCCGATTTTGCTGCGTCAGTAGGAACAAAAGCTGAGGAGATCTGCGACCTCATTGAACAAGGTAAATCCAAAGAGAATTGGGTCGCCCTTGTCGATCATCTAATTGCCCTTTAAAGAACGGCTGGCGTGAGGGGCAAAGGTCTCTGGAGAGACAATTTTAGCGCCTCGGATTTTTTGAAGATAGAGAGCATTGGCCGCTTCCCAGCCAGGAATTCCTCTCAGAAGCGTTTCACCCGTTTTTTTTGCCTCAGAATGAATCCAAATTTCCCCATTGCTAACGCACATCAGCTCCATCGCCGTCCCACCGCCTGAACGAGTGCAAGTGATATCGCTGCGATAAAAAAGAGGAGCGATCGTCTCATCTGTCTGGAAAGAAAAAGGAATGATCGATAAATGTTTTGGATAGTCTTTCATCTGATCGATAAATTTCACTACCCGGGCAAGAAGAGACATTTCATGAAACTTATATTCTGAACAAAAAAGAAAAAGATGGATCGCTTGTTTAGTGAAATTTTCTTCTTGAATAATCCGAATGAATTTCTTCATGTAATTATAGGTCGCATCGCTCGATGGCTGAGAACCGAGTAAAACAGTAATGACCTTATCTTTGGGATGAATGACAAATTCTAATTCATTGGAGTTCAATTTAGCCTGAATCTCCCCTTTTTGATAGCCTCTTTGCATCAAAGAAAGCTCTTCATGGCTCTTGAATTGGATATTTAGCTTCATATCGCCGGAAGCTTTTCCCAATCCTTGATATTTCTTAAAAGATTGCCGCACAGCAACGTCTTCGTATTGGATATCTTTGTCTGATAAACGGCAATTTTTTTGCCAAAACTCTTCTCTTGTTTCGCCTGCTTCCAAAAGAGGCTCAATCGTGATCAATTTCAGGAGGCTTCGATTCTTCTTAGAGAGAGATTTAATGGGCCAAAAAAAATGGGTCGCTTTGTTTGTGGGAAGATCGACTAAAACTTTTTGGAGTTTAATCTCTTTCTTCTTGATTCGATTATAGAGGCGAAGGGCGTTTATGATTGCAGAAGTCCCCATATTTTGCGTATCGATGATCTCATCGACATCTTCCTTCCAAAAGGTATAAAAGGAAGAGGCAAAAAACATGGGCCAAAAGAATCGATCGACAAGAAGCTGCGCCCATACGCAGAAGGATTGAAACCAAACATACCCTTTTGTTTGGGAGCCATTCCAAAGATTGACGCACCCATCTCCAATTCCAAACCAGAGCCAATCTTTCAATGCATCGCGGCGAACGATGACTCCTTGAGGATTTTTAATTCTTGCTTCTTGCTCTTTTCCATTGGCTGTTTGGATCAAGCCTGCGCCGCCTGAACAGGTAATGATTAGAAGTTTTCTTGGCTTCCCACTACTCGAATCTGGAATAGACATGATCCTCTTTGGTTTACGCTCTATTTCCTATCTATAGGGGGAAGTGAATTTGCTCAAGTAAAAAAACCCAGAGGGTTTTCCTCTGGGTTTATATATATATCAGATCGATTATGCGCCGATAACGCCGCCCATGACCAGGTAAGAAAGGAGCTTGCTACCGGTATTGAGTACAAAAAGTTTAGGAGACTTATTGCACCAAATGACCGAGGAAGCTTGTGTCGTTGCGACAAAGCCAAGCCAAACGCAAAATCCAACAAATACCCCATCTGAAACACTGGTGACTCTAAAATAGCTTTCAAAAAAGTAAAGGAAGTAAGCAATGACCAAAGAAGCGATGAAGGCATAGAGAAAGGCCAATTTATTTGGCTTCATGGTTTCACCTTTTTCTTTGCAAAGCTGGCTCCAGGTTTCTCCAAAAAGCCATTTTGAATACCAGAGGGCTCCAATGATCATGTTAAGCACAGCGGCTACGATGATAATGAACCAATCGACCTGCATAGAATCGTCCATACACACTCCTTGAATAGTTTATACGACTCAAAGAACTGTACCACGTAAAGGAATTTCTTTTCAAACCATCTTGTATTCGTGGAAGTTGAGGACCTGACGAATGATCTCAGGTTTTTCTACTTCACGACTGATCGGAAGAACAGTTTTTGCCAACTGGTGCGGCGTTATAAAATCAAGAAGCCTTTTTTTGTGAATGGGCATCTCGATAAATCGAAAGTTCGCCGCCATATTGCAATGCACTTTCAACCTCAATTCGAGAGTTGTGAATGCCGCAAGCCATGTATTGAGAACAAAGGCCGAACAAATTTGCTGCTTATTTAAAGGGCGATGCTCGAAGGCGCGGTTATCGAAAATGCCGTAGCCGAGGCTGATGGCCGCCAAGACTCTGCGGATCGCTGGATTTTGGATGGGAGCTAACGCCTCCCTATTGGTGTGGACACCATGGATAATTTGGGTATACATTCGCTCTACTTCCCGTTCCCAATTCTCTCCATAGTGCTGCAGCAAGGCTTGTTTTCCCCTTGCTGAAATGATCTTTGAGAATTCGATCTCAAATGTCTTAAAGGCATAATCGCCAATGCGTCTTCGGTGAAGAATATGACGATTATTATGCATATGAGAGGTCCAATTCTCCCCTAAATGAGGCAATGGGAGAGCTGTGTGAAGCAGGGGCCAGGGAATCAAGTGATTATAAATGAAACGGCGAATCGGTCCCCCAGACCAGTTGCCATAATAATCATCGGCGTTTTTACAATCGTAGAACATGCAAGAAGCCCCTTTATGAGGCGTTTGCTGTTCCGCGATGCGGAGAACGCGTTGAACAAATAGATCGGCCCGTCCAGCTAAATCGACTAAAGGATGATGAAAGGGAATTCCAATCTGGGCCATTTGCGCGAACTTTTCATGCAAGCGAGCTACGCTTTCCACTTTGCGCATTTCCTGCAGACTCAGCTTTTCTTCTGCAGTTGTAGCCTCATGAGCCTCTAACTTAGCTTCCAATTTCTTCACTTTTTCAATCACGCGCTGGTATTCGCCTACACGGCTGAATTTAAAGGAAAAATCGGCTGCAAAATCAAAAGCCTGTTTAGTAATGGCTAAATATTGCCCTTCCGGACAACTCCTCAATCGTTTATTGAATTCAGAATTGCCGCAAATTCCCTCCAGAAATCGATAGAGACTCTTTGATTCTAAAGGCTCAAGTTCTCCCAGAGCTCCCTCTCTCAATTGGGCGAGCCGCTTGTTCAAGACCCCTAGAGCCAAAATTTCTCCTTGCGAAAGGGCATTTTTCGGCAGATCTTGCAGCATGAATTTTTCTTGAATTTGCAGCGAGGCGAGATAATGGGTTAAAAGTTCAGCTTCTAAAGTTTTCTCATCGATCTGCATCAACGCGACAAGACCTTCTAGAACGGGGATCGCTTTAGATCGATGGCCGCTAATTTCCGCCATCCATTCGGAGATGTCATTTGCGCTTAATTGATCTGCTTTTCCGATGATTTCAGCACATCTCGCAGCCAATCGAGGTTCTTTTCCTTGGATTTCATGAGCGGCCATTTGCAACATTTGAATTCGGTAAGTTTCAAGCCGTTTTTTTTCTTCGGTTACATAAGCTTCAGGATCTTTCAAAAGAGCAATTTCGAGAAAAACAGGATCCATCATTCGTTTAAATGGAATTCTCGATTGTTCAAAATGGCTAGGTTCCAATCCCTTCCTTTTTGGTCCAACTAGAAACTGCTGGACGAAAGAAATTGCTTTTGCCGCTGTGGGATCCTCACCTTCTTTATAAACCTCGACTCTCTTCTGAAATAAAGCATGCATCGCCTGCTTGACGTGGCGGTTTGTATTCAGATGGCAAAAACAGGAAGCAATCCAATCAAAGAACCTTAAAAAAATGTTTTTAACTTTTCTTTCGATCTGAATTGCAGGAGCATAATTATTTTGATTAGCTCTATTTATATGTAGATAGATACCCATAATCCCCTTAAATCGCCTCTATTTTAAACTAACTATGAATATATTAGTAATTTAAAAAATCTATATGATTTTATTCGGAAAAATTTTAGTCTACTGACCCTAAACGGAAATTAGGATGATTCAAGCCCCTTCTCGATTTAGGATCGATTTAGACCATACAGAACAGCTGATGAGGGCAGTTGCCGCCTTTACCGTCGATCCATTAAAAAATATTGTTTTCTATACCTTTCCCTTCCTGCGCGCCATGAGCTCCAACTACGTCCAAATGAGAGAAAATGACGCCTCCCAAGACGCCATGATGCCAAGTACTCATAAGTCACTTATTTTAGGGGAGATAGAAAATCTCTCGCTGGCTGCAAAAATTTCTCGCACGGTTCTCTGTTATGCGGCGCTCAACCACCATTTTGGCAGCTACGGAGGGGGATGTTCCCTCACTAAACCGGCCGTTTTCCTCCCTATTCAACACCTATTCCGAATCGGCCTCCCCCCATTCACACAAGCTCCCGATCCCACTCTCGCCGGCGGTCTCTGGAATTTTTCCGACCACCAAACCCGTTTTCTCATCTGCCGGGAGCTCGCGCAAATTAAGCACAACAATGTCATGCTGCGTATCGCCATTAAAATCAGTCTCATCGCAGCCGGTTTTGTTTTCTATGCCACTCCATTGAGTTGGATGGGCGGCCTGATCCTCTTCATTACAGCTCTGGCTCTTTACATTCTTTCAGAGAAAAGATTCGAATCGAAAATGGATCAATTCGCTGTCGATATCCTCGCCCAAAAATTGGACCGGCCCCTAGCCATTCAAACAGCGATCCAAACTTTAGAAAAAATGGTAGAGCAAAACATCGCGCGAAGAAATGTCAATCCCCTCTGCCGCCTTTACACCAGACCCAATGGAAATAATCTCCTCGATCTGACCCATCCATTTCTCACCTCTCGCATTCAAAGGCTGAAAAAAATGATCTAAATCGCCTATACGTCTAGAATATGGTGCGTCGAGAAATTTTAGCTGGCCTCTCTACCTTCTTTACCATGGCCTATCTGCTATTGCTCTATCCGCAAATCTTAAAAGATGGGGGCATTGATTCTGGAGCGGCACTGACGGCCACCATTCTGATTATCGTCATCGCCACCTTTTTTCTCGCCCTCTTTGCCAATTTTCCTGCAGTCCTGGCCCCTGGACTCAGTGTAGGCCCCTATCTCGTCTATTCGATCATTCTCAAGCAACACGCCACCTGGCAAGCAGCTCTTGGAATGGTCTTTTGGGTAGGGCTGATTCTCTTTCTCCTGACTCTTTTCAAAATCAGGCAGCAAATCATCTTTCATCTCCCTCAATCGATCAAATCCTCCGCCATTGCGGGCATCGGCCTTTTCCTGATCTGCGTCGGACTAAAAGATCTTCAAATCCTCACGCCAGATCCCCAAATCCTCTCCCCGCAAAACTACATCGCCTTCCTCGGTCTCGCCCTCTTTCTCATCCTTCATCGCCTTCGTTTTCTCAGCTCTTTCCTCATCACCATCCTCACCTGCTGGATTTTAGGCCTACTCTTTCACTTGACCACTTGGAATGGATTTGCAGCCATGCCCCCATCCATTCTCCCCACCCTTTTTCAACTCGATCTCTGGACACCTCTCCATCCCCAATGGCTCGGCGCGCTCCTCTCCGTCCTCCTCATCAGTCTGTTCGACTCCACTGCCTCAGTCACCATTCTCGCCCGTCTCAGCCACAAATTAGACACCCACAATCACATCCCCCATCTCAACCGCATCCTCACTCCAGACGGACTTGGAAGCATGCTCGCAGCCCTTCTAGGAACAGCCACACTCTCTTACACTCTCGAATCTTCTTCCGGAATAAAAGCTGGTGGCAGAACAGGCCTTACCGCCATCACAGCCGCGCTCTGTTGCCTTCTCTGCCTCTTTCTCTACCCTCTCATCTCTTCCATTCCCCTCTTTGCGACAGCGCCCGCCCTCATCGCTATCGGCGTCTTTATGGCGCAAGAAGCCAAGAATCTAAAATGGTCCGACTTCACAGAATCGATCCCCGCCCTTGCCACCCTCATCACAATCCCCCTCACCTTCAGCATTTACTACGGATTTGCCCTTGGGTTTATCTCCTTCGCGCTCCTGAAAGCCCTATCAGGCCGCTATAAAGAAGTTCATCCGCTTTGCTGGATCCTGAGTGCGATTTTCGCCCTTCATCTGGTCTTAGTTTTATTTTTTAACATGTAACTGAATGGCCCTCTCAAAAAATTGAAGATATGTCACACTTTTATCGCCAATATTGTTCAGGTGATCCCTAAAACAGGATATATAGATTTTATCAATTGTCTCAGGGCCTAAACCGTCGAAACCTCTATGATATTGAGGCGCATCATGCGTACAATGGCCATTTTTCCAGGGGATTATAAGGCCCATGCTCTTATAAGGATCTGGTGGATAAATATGGACATTGACGCCACCAAATTTTTCCACTTCAAATACGACCTTTGGGGATGTAAGTTCAAGAAACCTCTCAGGTGTTTGATAAACGACTTCACAGGAGATCTTAGATTGTATAGCGATATCGATGATTTCTTGGGGAAGATGTTCGCGAATCCTTTTTATATCATCAGGGTTCATCTGCGATGCGTTAGGCCTTGATGCCGCCGTGACGGGTCCCGAAAGACCCATATAACCTACTGCTGCCATAAGAATTCTCCTTTTTAACTTTTTACATAGGCTTTTATTATTTTCACTGCTTCCACCGGCCGATCGGCTGCGCCCGTTGGAACTCCTTCAATCTTCTTCACAATGTCATAGCCGGTCGTCACTTCGCCAAAGATCGTGTGGCGCATATTGAGCCAAGGCGTCGCTGCTGTGGTAATAAAGAATTGGCTGCCATTCGTATTCGGCCCCCGATTTGCCATGGCGAGAAGCCCCGGCTTGTCAAACTTGACTGCTGCAGCCACCTCATCGCCAAACGACTTTCCCCAAATGGACTCGCCCCCAGCGCCTGTGCCTGTGGGATCGCCTCCTTGAATCATGAAGTTGCGGATGACGCGATGGAAAATAATCCCGTCATAATAATGCTTGGCAATTAAGCCGAGAAAATTTTCACACGTTTTTGGAGCCACAGTGGGCTTTAGGGTAATCTCGATATTACCGTGATTTGTCTCAAATACAACAATGGGATTTTTCATTGGGTTCGTCTCCTCAGCTGATGTCAAAAAAGGGAAAAGGGCTAATAGAAGAAAAGCGGCTAATTTCGCCATAGGCACCTCCATGTAAAGGCAAAGAGGATACTGCAAAAAGAAATTTTTCATCAAATCCTTTCTTGCTATCCCCCTAAAAAAAGGATATTAAATAGAATATGGAACTGGTCATTCTCATCGTTATTTTCGGCCTCATCTTCGATTATACCAATGGATTCCACGATGCGGCAAACGTCGTATCGACGGTGATCGCCACCGGAGTTTTAGCCCCTCTGTCAGCCATTGTCATGGCGGGCGTCTTGAATTTCATCGGCGCGACCCAAATCAGCGGAGTGGCCCAAACCATTGCCACAGGGCTTGTCGACGCAGAACACGCCACTCAACTCGTCGTCCTCTGCGCTGTCATTGGCGCCATCGTCTGGAACCTCCTCACCTGGTATTGGGGCATTCCAAGCAGCTCTTCCTACGCCCTCATCGGCGGGCTCATGGGCGCCGCCTGGACTCATCAAGGAGCGAGTACAATTCTCTGGAATGGCGTGATCGGCAAAGTAATCCTCCCCATGATCCTCTCCCCAATCATTGGGTTTCTCCTCGGGTTTCTCATCATGAAAGGGCTCTATTTTTATCTCCGCTCTCATCCAGGAGCTCATGGCAAAGCGATTTTCCGCCATTTACAAATCGGCTCTGCCTGCTTTGTCGCCCTGGCCCACGGATTAAACGATGCGCAAAAAAGCATGGGGCTTATTACTCTCGGTCTTTTTGCTGGAGGCTATCTCACCACGCCCGCGATTCCCCTTTGGGTCATCATGGCCTGCGCGGTTGTGATGGGCCTAGGAACTGCTTCGGGAGGATTCCGGATCATCCGCACCCTGGGATTTTCCATTACAAAAATCGATCCCGTCCAAGGATTTGCCGCGGAAGCTTCCGCCTCTTGCGTCATTCTTACGGCGAGCTTCCTCGGAATGCCCGTCAGTTCCACTCACATGATCGCCGGCAGCATCACCGGAGTGGGATCTGCCAAAGGACTCTCCGCAGTGACATGGAAAGTGCCCCAAAAGCTGATTTTAGCCTGGGTCTTTACTCTTCCAGGAGCTGGAATTGTCGCCTCTCTCGTCTACTTGATCGCCAGATCTTTAATGACCTGACCTTGGATGAGATGTTCCTGCAAAATCCGCTCCAGATTCTCTGGAGTGCAGGAGTGATACCAAACTCCATCTGGATAGACCACGGCAATTGGCCCCTGCGAACAAACCCGAAGACAGCTCGCCTTGGTACGCCAAAGATGAACCCGCCCTTGAAGATTAGTCTCCTCCACCCGCCGCTTGAGATATTCCCAAGCCAAAAGACCCGCTTCTTTCGAGCAGCACTTCCCCCCTTCGCAACAAAGGAAGATGTGCCTCCCCTCCTGCCCTATTTTAAGCTTTAAGACCGCTGCCTGCAATTCTGGGGTATTTTCCATAAATCTCACTTTCCCTGCGAAATTTGTAACATCCATTCCCAATAATTTCCATAAAAAAGGGGTGAAAGTGCCTCGCAAAGCAGTTGGTCGTTGACCGATTTTATTCAGGGGTATAAGATTCGATGATTTTATGCAAAAAATCATTTGTTTCTTGTGCTTCTTTGCAACCGCTTTTTGCGATCAGACGATCTGTCTCAATATGGTCGTCAAGAATGAAAGCGATGTGATCGAAAAATGTCTCAATTCGCTCAAATGCTTTATCGATTATTGGGTGATCTGCGATACGGGATCAACCGATGGCACCAAGGAGATCATCGCTAAGTGCTTGCAAGACATCCCCGGCGAACTTCATGAAAGTTCAGGGCTCAATATTCGCAATCAAGCCCTGGCTCTAGCAAAAGATAAAGCAGACTACACGCTCCTCATCGAACCTTATGAAATCTTAGAATTTGCAGATGATTTTGCTTGGCCTGAGCTCAATAAAGATGGGTATTCATTCCCTGTGAGGCTCTGGGCGGATGAGGGACCCAGTTCTCATCGGATCGCTCTCATTCAGAATTCACTCGATTGGGAATGGCGGGGGGCTGCCTATGCCTCTTCTGAAGCCCAAAATCTGGAACTCTTAAATGGCGTAATGAATTCCTGCAATATAGAAGTCGCGCTTCGCTTCGACACTCTAACCGCTTTAGAAAAAGCGGTGCAAAAAAATCCAGAAAATGACCGCTATCTTTTCTACCTAGGACAAGAGTATTTCGCCTTGCAACAATTTCAGCCGGCAAGAGATTGTTTTGAAAAAAGGGCCTCTATGAAAAGTCAAAATGAAGAAGAGACTTTTTTAACCCTAGATTACTTAGGCCAAATCAAAGAGTTCCTAGGAGAGCCAGACCTGGCTCTCTGCTATTATTTTCAAGCCAACGCCCATCGCCAAACACGCGCCGAGCCCCTTTTGCGTTGCGCCTCCATGTATCGCGCTCAAGGGAATTACCTATTCGGATATCTCTTAACAAAATATGCCCTGTCCCTCCCCTACCCAGCTCAAGATACTCTTGTAGAAGAAGATATCTACGATCACAAACTCCTGATCGAATTTGCAAACTGTTCTTTATTGTTCGGCAAGTTCGAGGAAGGGTTGCAAGCTTGCAACCAACTGCTTGCAAATCCCAATCTGCCCAAAAAGTATGTAGAAAATCTCATTTCAAATCGCGATTTTGCGAAGAATCAAGTAGGAAAAAAATGCGATTCTTTCTGATCTTCTCCCTAGCGCTTTCCCTCTATGCAGACAAGCTTCTCGTTCTCTCTTCCGATGAAAAGCTTCAAACATTGTGGCAATCGTATATGGACTCAGATCCGGAACACATTGAAGCCTATTTTATTCAAAAGACAGATTCAGGGACTCTAAATGAAACAATTCTCTCCATGGAGGCCTTTCTCCCCAGATTGAACGAGTTTGATTATGTACTTCGAACTGAGTTATCCCCCTCTTCTATTTTTCCTCGTCTCTTAGATCACTTAAAAACCCTCCCCAAAACTGGCCTTTACTCTGCCCCGCCGATCTATCACTTAACTGACCAGCCCATTGGATCTGGCAGCGCCATTCTCTTATCTCCCGACTTAGTCGAATTGATTGTGGCCCACAAGCATCAGTTATTGAATCAACAACCCCCTGATCACATCGTTTTGGGCTTCTTTCTGCTCCGTTATGGATTCTCCCTTTTACCGCTAGAGTCCATCGAATGAAAAACCTTATTTTTCTTCTAGTGGTCTTAGCTTCAAGTTTATCCTCAAAGGTTTACGACTGTTTCATCTTCTACAATGAATTAGAGCTTTTGGAAATCCGATTCAATGAGCTCTATGATAAAGTGGATAAGTTTGTCCTTGTGGAATCTGCGGAGACATTTCGGGGGACTTCAAAGCCTTTTTATTTTGAAGAGAACAAAGAGCGCTATGCCAAGTTCTTGGATAAAGTGATCCATGTCAAGGTGGAGGAGCGCCTGGATGTTCCCCTTGCATGGGATCGAGAAAACTATCAGCGAAATCAGATCATGAGAGGGCTTGCAGACTGTCGAGACGCCGACATGATCCTCGTTTCCGATGCAGATGAGATTGTGCGAGCGGATAAAATCGATGAGATGATGGATGCGTACCTCAAGAAAGGGAGGATATTTTTTGGATTTGAGCAAGATCACTATCGATTTTACTTAAATACCCGCAGCGCAACCATCTGGATGGGAACCACTGCGCTCCAATTTGGATTCCTAAAAAAGGTCTCTCCTCAATGGATGAGAGGCAATGTCAAAGGGGATGGCTCCATGAAATTCATCACCCGAGGAGGGTGGCATTTCACCTACCTGGGAGGAGAGAGCCGGAACATCAAAAAGTTAGAATCCTTTTCCCATATTGAGTACGACACGCCAGACTATAAAAGTCAAAGTGCGATCCGCAAGGCCCTCGCAGGCGATTGCCGCGTGGTCAAAATCGACTCCTCCTTCCCCAAGTTCGTCAGGGACAACATCCCTCTCATGGAGAAGTGGGGATTTCTTCTGAAGTGATTGATTAAAAATCCATCCCAGTATAACTTCTCTCGCTAAAAAAGGAGTCTTTCATGAGCACAGTACCAGCAGCCGGAGCGGCTCCCGTTTCCTCACAAGCCTCCATTCCCAACCCAGAAAAGGCTCTTACAGCGGAAGAAAGAACTCAGAAAATAGTAGAAGAGCATCAAACGCACATAAACGAACAATTGGTGCCTCGCATCAACTGGCTTCTTAAAGAAGTAGATTCTCTAAAAAAACGAGTGAAGCAACTCGAAGATCCTCAAATACCCGGCGGGATGTAACT
>DATIHQ010000109.1:0-11418 GCA_035480535.1 Chlamydiales bacterium | reverse complement strand
AACAGCTTGTGCTCATTCAGCACATGCGAAGCATTCCTCTCGTAAAGACGCTCATTATAGTATTTTGCTTCCTCGCCGGCGCCATAGATGCCGCCAAAGTACCAGCCCGATTCAAAAAAGGTGGTGATGATGCCGGCGGCAACATGGCCATGATGGAAGAATTCGTAGGCAGCGGCGATGAAGAGGCCATTGAGGAGAAAGGCGGTGAAGGCAGAGGTGCGCTGGCCAATGTAGAGATAGCCGGCGCCAGGGATGAAGGCATTGAGGAGTTGGGCGCTGCCGACTGATTTTTTTTGGGCGTAGTAGCAGGAGAGGAGGTTATCGAGGTAAGGGGGATGGTGAAATTCAGTGGCAAAACATTGAAGCTGGTAGAGGTCTCCTTCGCGGATCGATTGGGAGAGTTTGAGTTTTTCCCCCGTGACAGGGAAAGATTGGTCGATCAGCTCCGCAATCCGCTGCTGCTTTTCAGGGTTGTCCATCTCGCGATAACACTCATAGAGAATGAGAAGCAGGTCGTGATAGGCGGGAAAACTTTTGTCGACAGTGGCGAGGTCGCTTTTCTCAAAGGCGTCGATCACTTCGTCGTATTTCTTGCCGAGATAGTAGCAGAGAAGAATGTCGTATTGAATTTCGAGCTTGCGGCGAGTTTCATGGGGAGGAATGAGAATTTGCGCCCGTTTGTAGGTGGAGACGGCGCGGTAGAGATCGAGTTGGTCGGCAAAGGCGTGGGCAATCATCATCTCCTTTCCCCAGTCAGAGAGTTTCTCATCGGGGCCCAGCGGGGGAAAAGCGCTTTTTAAGCCTTCAAAATGTTGATCTTGAAGCTGATAGCTAACGCGCGGATCAATCCGATCCGGAACCCGATAGCAGGACGAGGCCATCAAGATAACTAAAATGATGCAAAGGGCTTTATTCATCGTCGACTGTTTTGATGAGTTCCATTGACTCATCGTAATTGCGTTCTAGGAAGGGTGTGCCTGCTTGATCGCGGAAATAGTCTTCTTCATGGGCCGTGATGTGCTTCATGTCGTCGAGAGAATTGATGATGTGGGGCCGAATGAAAATCACGATGTTCGAATTTGAGAGCGTATCTCCAGATTTGGAAAAGGCGGCGCCAATGACGGGGAGTCCGCCGAGGCAAGGGATGCCTGCTTTGGTTTTCACATTGGAGTTGTTGACCATCCCGCTGAGAATGAGATAGTGATTGTCAGGGACGTGAACGGTGGTCTCCATCGTCGTTTTGCTCGTGACGATGCCGTTGGCCGTTGTCTGCGTTGGATTGAGGGAGGCTTGCGTTATATTGGTTAGGGTTTGCGAGCGGTCGAGGCTGATATCGAGGGTGACGATGTCGGAATTGCCCAATACAGGGGTGATGGTGAGGTTAAATCCAATGTCCCGATATTCAATGTTGGAGGTGCTGAGCGTTCCTCCGCCATTTGTGTTGGAGACGAAGGATCCGGCAAAGGGGATGTTCTCGCCGACGAAAATCGTTGAAGTGCGTCCATCTTGGGTGATGATTTTAGGCGTCATAACTACGGAGCTTTCATCATCGGTTTGGAGCGCTTGAATGAGAGACCCAAGCGAAAGGAAGGTCTGCCCGTTATGCCGGATCACTTCGCCAATGACTCCGAGGTCAAAACCGCTTCCAATGGGGGGAGGAATGAGCTGCGGTGTTGGGGTATTGGAAGTAGCGCCTGAGCCTGTTGGTCCGATGTTGGACAGGTTGGTGGCAAAGGGATCTGTAGGAACTGAGGTTGTTCCTGGAGGAGCCGGAATTAAATTGTAGGAGTTGCCCGAGAATTTATTTCGGTATTTATAGTTCGCGCCCCATTCTAGGCCGAAAGTGAGGGCATTGGTCATGTTGGTTTGGATGACTAACATCTCGATGAAAACTTGTTTAAGCGGAATATCGAGATTTTTAATGAGTTCGCGCAGGCGAGTGAGCGTCTCTTGATCGCCGGAGCAGAGAAGCGAATTGGTCACTTCGAGCCACTGGATGGAGTTGATCGCATTGAGGAGGTTTTGATTCACAGGGGCATTGGAGAGGATCAGATCTTTTGCGATTTGGCGGAGCGCTCCTTGGATTTCATCCCCTTTATGGAATTGGAGTTTATAGACCAAGAAGCTGGTGTTATCGATCGCTTGGATGGAGCCCTCGGCTCCAAGAGCTGGCCCTTCGGGGAGATTGGTGGGGATATCAAACGTTTTTAGCAGTTCTTTGATCTGATCGAGGGCCTTCGGCGTTCCTGTGAAAACAATGGATTGCGTTTTGTCGATCCAGCGCATGGAGGTGATCGAATTGAAGAGATCGGGATCGTTGAGGCCGCTGCTTTTTAGATTCTCAGCAAAGTCCTGCATGATTTTTTCAAGTTCCGGACCTGTCAGAGCGATCGGCTTATAGACAAAGAAATTGGAAGCTGTCCCAGCTCCCGCTTCCACTTTCGGCCCAAGTCCTGTCACATCGAATTGCTCGACGAGCGTCTGCACTTTCGTCAATGCCTCTTCAGTTCCCGTGAAGAGAAGCGAATTGGTGTCTTTGACATATTTCATGCTATTCAGGGCGCTGAGGAAGTCTTTATCGCTGGTTCCCGATTTCTTCAGGTTGGTTGTCATTGTTTTGATCGAATTGACGATCTGCGTGCCGCCAGCATATTTTAATTTATAGAGAAGGAACGTCGTTTTGCCCACGTGTTGAATGGGGCCCACTTTCTCTGGAGCCACATCGATATCTTTGACCAAGCTTTGGATTTTGATGAGCGTATCGGGAGGTCCTGTAAAGACGATGGAATTGGTCGTCTCTACATATTTCATCGTGTCGATCGCCTGGAGAAGCGCGGGGTCGGCGAGATCTGCTTTTTTCAGGTTATTTCCCACATCGTGAAGCGACTTTTCAATTTGCGCCGCTTTGAGATGGAGTGGTTTATACATGAAGAAGTTGCTTTTTGCGGGACCTGCAGCACGCGGGTAATCATATTGCGCAATGAGAGTTTTCACCTCATCGATCGCCTGCGGATTGCCGGTCAAGAGAAGAGAATTGGTCTCTTTGACATAGCGCATTTTATCGATGACGTCGACGATGCCTATATCTTTCAGTCCTGAAGATTTGAAATTTTTTGCGAAACTGTCGAGATCGTCCTCAATGACATCGCCCGTCGTATTTTGGACCTTGTAGATAAAATAGCCCGGTTTTTTCTGTTGCGTGTCATCGAAGCTCTTCATCAAGTCTTTGACTTGGGTTAAAGCTGCATCAGAGCCATTGAACATGAAAGAATGGGTTTCAGGAACCCATTTATAGGAACGAATGGAAGCCACGAGATCCTCATTGCCCCCTTTCTTAGAGAGATTGTCGGCGAGGAGATTGAGATACTGTTCCGCTTTCTCTTGAGATGCGTATTGGAGAGGGTAGATCGTAAATGCCTTTTGAGAGGCGTGTCCTTTATCTGGAGTGTCGAAGGTTTTTAGGATATCGCGGATGCGCGCCAAAGAATCTTCCGTGCCATTGAACATGAAGGAGCGGGAGGGCTCAATCCATTTCATCGATCGCAGGGTGTCGATGAGATCTCCATCGCTTTTCTTGTTCAAGTTATCTGCCACTTGTTTCAAATAGGCATCTGTGACTTCTCTCGAAGCATACTGGGGCTGATAAATAAAGAAGTTTTTTACCGCTCCCGGTTTTGTAGGAGGCCCTGTAGCTACATCGAGGCTGCCGATCAGAGTTTGGATCTTAGCCAGCGCCTCGGGATCTCCAGTGAACATGAAGGAATTGGTCGATTTCACCCATTTGCCGCTCTCCAAAGCGTGAATTAAGGCGGGATCGGAGAGTTTGTCGGATTTTAGCTGCTCGGTGATCTCTTTGATGGAACTGAGGAGTTGATCTCCCTTTTTATAAACTGGCTTATAAATGAAGAACTGCGTGCTCGCTGGGATTTGGACCATTCCCGTATCGAAACCAGGGACGATATCTTGAATCTTTTTCAGAGCTGCATCAGGTCCTGTGAAGAGGAGCGAGTTCGTCTCTTTGATGTACTTCATGTTGGCGATCGAATCGTTTAGCCCCTCATCTGCCACATTGGATTTACTCAATGTTTTAGCGAAGTCTTTCAGAGAAGACGCGATATTCTCTTCCGAAGCTTTTTGGATTTTGTAGAGGAAGAAATTGTTTTTTCCTCGGAATTTGCCATTTGCTGCATCGATGGTCGCGAGGAGGTCTTTGATTTGCGGGAATGTCTTTTCCTCTCCCGAAAATACGAGAGTGTGGGTGAGGGGATTGACTTTGACGCTTTCGATCGTATCGATGAGATTTTGATCGGCTCCTTTGGCTTCTTTGAGATTGCGCACCATCTCCGTGATGGCCGACTGCACTTCTTGAGCAGAGCGATTTTGAGGCTTATAGATGAAAAAAGAGACTCTTTCTCCAGGTCCTACCGAAGAGACATCGAGGGCGGCTAGGAAATCTTTGATCTGATCGAGAGATTCTTTCGATCCCACCATCATGATCGAGTTGGTCTCTGCAATCCATCTCGCATGTTCGATCGTGTCGACGAGATCGGGGTCTGGAACTCCCGTTTGCTGCAAATTTTTGGCGATATTATTCAAGCCCTTCAACACGTCATCGCCGGAGCGATTCATCACTTTATAGACGAAAATATTTTCCGATTTTAATCTTCGCTCATTCGCCACTTCTTTTTTTGGCGGCGTATCGAGGCTTGTCAAGACGGAGATCGCTTTGTCTGTCAACTCGGGGGTAGAAACGACGAAGATTTTATTCGCCATCTCCTGAGGGACGAGGAGGAATGGATTGCCGAGGGCAATCGGATTCATGATCTGGCTCGCGAGATCCACTAGCGATCCGGTGCCTAAATGCTGCACATCGTAGCTCTTGATATCGAGGAGGGCGAAAGGGGAGTCGAGGTTTTCAATGAGGGTCGCCACTTTATCGACATTTGCCGTGATATCGCTTAAAATCAGCTGTCTCGTCTCCATGGAAACTTCTAAAAGCGCCTGCGTCGAGATCATCGGGCGGATGATCGCCGCAATGGAATCGGGCTTGGCGTTTTTCACGCGGAAAATGCGGGTGACAATCGCCGCAGTCCCATCGGTTTGGTTTTCAGTGACCAGCGTAGCTACCTGTTTCACATCTGTAGAGCGGTGGATGACGAGGTTATTGTCTTGTTCCAGCAGCATCAGGCCGTGGATGCGCAACACTTGAATCAGCGTTGCCATCACATTTTTAGCTGTGATCGGCTCATCGGAGACAACGGTGACGGTGAAGTTGAGATCGGCTTCTTCGTAGATGAAATTCACTTTGCAGATTTTGCTCGCAAAGCGAATGTATTCAAGAATGGAGACGGTGTTGTAGTTGATTGTGTATCCCTCTTGAGCCGCGCCGCGCTTGGCTTTTGATAGTTTTGATCCAGCGGCGATTTCATCGAGGGATGCAATTTCTTCTAGTAGAATGGGAGGCGCCGCAATTTTTTCTATTTCGGGGACGATTGCAATTTCTTCCGGGACGGGGGGAACGCCTTCCAGTTTTTCTTCCTCCGCAGACGCGAGGGGAGAAATGGACAGAAGTAAAATCAGGACAAGATTGGCTATCCAACCCATTTTTCGTTCACACAAGCAGCTTGTAATAGAAGTAGTCCGCCTCTTCTAAATCGTAGTTCACTCTTCAGTTTATTGCAACACCGCAATCGACGTTATTTTTTCTTGCGCACGGAGAGGAGAGTCTATCGTTTTCATAAATTAAATCCAGCAACAAATCTTTCTAGTCCCTAAATTCAAGAAAAGATTAGGAATTGATTAATATGATTTTATTAATTATAATTCATAATAATAAATTGGGGATAATGTGGTTTCAATTGTAAGCCGAGCGGGCCAATATTTATTAGAACAAGTGGTGCAGCCATTGGTTCCTATTGCGCCATTCATTACAGGCGCTTGGGCGGCCTATTTGTTGTATCAAGTATATACGCATCCAACCCGTACCTACACGTATCCCCCAATTCTTCCTGAACGAGATGATGAGATGGAGAGGGCGATGGCAGCTTCGCTCGCGGTTTTCAATCGAGAGAAAAAGATTAAAGAACTCGATCGGCCTCCTTCTATCGGAGTTGTTAATCCTGTTCCAGATCCATTGCCGGAAGATTCTACTTGTACGTTGATGGGGACTGAGATCCCGTCTGAATATTGCATTGTCATGAATGAGAATGCGTTTGATATCCGCTATTTTGTTAAAGCGATCCTTACCCAAGAAGGTCTGGTCAGTCCCTACACGAGAGGGTCATTCGATTGGAAAGAAGTTAAAAAAATCAGTCATTTCTTAGCCATCCGTCCTACAGATCTCGAAGACATCTGGGAAGAGACCGATCAAAAAATGAGGCAGATTTCGATCGATATCGATCGGGAAACGGAGAGGGAAGTCATCAGAAGGCTTGGAACTTTGCCCACGCAGCTCTATATGGCGAGGATTTTACAACAGGTCGATCTCTACAATCATCTCTCTGAGCAAGCGACGGAGATCCTTCGAGCAATTCCCGATCCGAAAGTGAGAAAAATTGACAAGGCGATCGAACTCAGAACCCAGTTGCTCTCTGAGTATTTGGAGCAGGCACAGAAGCAAAAGAAGATCACCCCTCAATATCTAAAGGGTTTTTACGAGATTTTAGAAAATCCGATGGATAGTCAGAACAGCGGAAGAGCGCTTCGGGAGCGGGGAGCGATTGCCGGCTAACCGATGCAAAAGCTTTTCTGCCTGATGCTGGGCTGAAATGTTCAGATGATCTGTGACCCAAGAAGGATTTTCTTCTACCTTTAAGGAATGCAAAATCAACGTATCTCCTGAATTCCAATTATCCGCCGTTTCTAGAAGAGCCGCATTGGGATTGCTCCCCAAAGAAGGATTTGGCGTCGACAAGGTTCTTACCTTGCCCGTTCCTTCTGCAATGTGCCAAAGAGGGCTATAGTTGCATGAAATGAAGGAAAGCTGATCTTTATCTGGGTTGAGAATCAGGAAGCAGAGGGCAAAATTTTGATCCATCGGATCTTCGTGCAAGGCTCGACTTAACGCGTGAAGCATTTTGACCGGGTGTTGATCCTTTTTTCCATTTTGAAAGAACAATTCCACCGCCATTCGGAACATTCCGCGCAAAACGGAACCGTGAAGAAGCGATGCGACGCCAGACTCAACTGGTTCAGCGAGAACAATGGCGAGCCGATTTTCATTCAGCCGCAAGAAATCGAGATAAAGGCCACTGGGCGACACCCCTTCATGCACAGCGATTCCCATTTCAACTTGGGGCCATCGGGGCGCTTTTTTCGGAATCAAAATCGAGCGAGTTCGTTGGATCATCTCCAATACTTCATCGGAAATTTCTTCGTCTTTTTTTTCTGTCTCTGCATCTTGCGATTGGATCATTTGGGAGATGTCGGTGATGAAATCGACAATATCTTGGGTTCTTTCTTTCGGATTGATCCGCAGGGTATTTTCAATGATTTTGCGCAAAGATTTTGGAAGAAGCGCCAAGTGAATCACGCCATGGCTTAACCTACCCAAAATCAGCTCATAAGCGATGATCCCCAAAGAATAGATATCGGAAGCAAACGTGACGAGAAGTGGATTTTCTTTTTGTTCTGGACTCATGTAAATGGGAGTTCCCATCACCCGTTTGCTTTGGGTAGCCCGCTCTTTTTCCCCATCTCCTTGCAGCTGCGCGATGCCAAAATCGATCACTTTGATCTCGCCTGTTTCAGTGATCAGAATATTTTCAGGTTTTAAGTCGCGGTGGATTACGCCATGAGTATGCAAATGGCAGAGAGCATAGGCGACTTGCAAGATCACTTCCAAAGCCCGTTTTTGGGAGAGCGATTTATGTTGGATGAACTGCCTAAGTGAAACGCCTTGGATGAACTCCATTGCGATATAAAGACCCTTTTCCCACTGTCCTTGGCCATACAATTTTACGATATTTGGATGGTTGGTCATCCCGATGATTTGCGCTTCTTTTAGAAAGCGGCCGACCATTTCTTTATTTTTTAAATATTTGGGGAGGAGGACTTTAATGACAATGGGATGGGAAGTTCCCGGCTGCATGCCCAGATAAAGAAGGCTCATGCCCCCTTTGTTCAGCAGGCTATCGATTTTATACGGCCCAATTCTCTGCGGAATCGGAATCGGCTTCGTATCCCCCGCATGCAAGTCAGGCAACGTATTCTGTTTGTGAAAATCATCCATAATTTTTACCACCGAGAACACCGAGTTCACCGAGGAGAAGAAATAATTTTTCTCGGTGTCCTCGGTGGGCTCGGTGGTGAATTTTTCTAACCGACTTCGAGGATGCGTAGTCCTAAGGTTTCACCGAGGTAAAGGAGTTCGGCGCGGCCGATCTTCTGGCCATTGACAGTGAGCGAAACTCCTTGCTCCGGATGAACAGGGAGCTCAAGAGTATTCCCCGGATTGAGATGCATCAGCTGATCCAGAGAGATCTTTAACCGAGCCAGCTCAACCGTCACATAGAGAGGCAGCTCCTTGATCGCGACAACTTCTCCCTCAGCAGGTTGAAGAGAGACCTCTTGGGGTGGATGGCTGGGTGCTTTTTGTTCCATGTTCGTATCCTCGTAGTAAAAAGCATAATCGAGAAGCTCTATTTTATTCTGCTTGATTTTCACATTAAAAAGAGGAGTCGCCCCCAACATCAAAGTGGCGGCTCCAGTTCCTTTCCTCGCATCATAGCTTCCTTGATCGAGAACGACAAAGTCCCCCTCTTTTAGCTTCTTCCAATCATCTCGATGCAGAAGGACAGATCCCGTTTTAATCCCCAGCACGAGCGGCGTCATGCGGGCTGTTTCCGTGGGAATATATTCCGAGGGCATCGTTGAAAAATGTTGGATCCAAGAAGCTCGAAATTCACGGGGGATCGCAAGGCGGCCCCAGCAAGAGCGATGATCAAAAGCGATTTCCACATCGACGCAAAAAGCCTCTTCCTCAAGCGAAAATTGTTCTTCTTCATTTAAATGAAGCGTGAGATTTTGCAGCGGCTGCAATCCTTGGATCGCATCGAGCACTTCAAGGACCAAATAGCGATAAAATCCCTCCTGTAAAAGATCAGAAGAAAGGGCGCGCGTCTTTGTTTTTCCATTCAACATCCAGGAAGTGAACCGAGCGATATCTTCTTCCGCCATGATCCAAAGGAGATGTCCTTTCAAAGGAGAGGCTAAAACCGGCATGACGATTCGATTTTTGCCCAGCCCCTCTTTTGGTTTTCGCCATTCTCTAGCCTGCGGATGCACCTTAAGCTTTTGGATCCCAAAACGGGAGGCGAGAAGAGAAGAAAAGCGCTCCCAATCAAAAGGAGGGGCGTTTCCAAATAGGGGAATTTGATTTAACCCATCCAGTTCCGCAGAGATCCTGCGAACCCAAGCAAGAGGGGGATGTGCCATGCCTATTTTCTCCTTTCTCCTAAATCTCCAGATCCTTTTCCTTCACCCCGATCTCTTCTTCGAAAGAGAGGTCGTTCAATCGAGAACTCTGCATCGAGGCGATTCACCCGGAAGCTAAAGTTCCCATTTTGGAATGCGGTCATCAAAGTGGGAATATTTTCCCGGAATGCGACCACAGCGGCATCGGGTCCTGTGAGGCGGATATTAAAAGAATCGGGCGCCGTCGTATATTTTTCAATAGTAATTGTTGTCCCATAGAATTTGGAGTTCGCGAAAGAGGGGTTATTCAAGACAATTTCTGTTCGGCTAATTCCAGGGGGAGTCACCATGACATACATCGTCCCGACCATTTGAAAGAAGAGGGGAAGTGTCTGGGGACTTAAATAAGGCGCTGCTTGCATCGCAGCAGTCTGAGCGATCGGCTGAACCGATGGCGGCAAGAGGGTCTGAGAGGGAGTTTGGATTTCCATCGTCTCTTTTTCTTTCTCTTTCCTTCCCTCTTTATCTTGTTCCCGCTGCCTTGCATGATAAGGAGCCATCTCAGCCTCTCTTTCTTGCGATGACTTAACTCCTTTTTTCCCTTCTGGTTTCGGAGCCCCTTCCTTGCCGGGGCGTAGAGATTCTTTTTCCTCTTTAAATGGAGTGACCCATCCTGAGCTCGGCGCTTGCTCTTCTTCCCGACTTAAATAGCGAGCGGTTGGAGTCTCTTCTTTTTCAGAGAGTTTTTTCCCCTTCGAAGGCGCGCCAGTTCCAAAGATTTCAGGTTTAGCGCCAAAAAAGGGAGAAGGTTCTTCGTCTTTTGATTTTTTCTGCGTAGTTTTTCCAGGAACGCCAAAAGGAGAAGGCTCTTTCTTCCCCGTTTTTCCAGGCATCGATACAGAAGGAGCCATTCCAGCAGTGCCTGGTTTCTTTGTCCCCTTTTTCTCTTCGCCAGGTAAAGCATTTCGAGCCGCCGATTTGGGCGTTTCTTTGAATTGTAAAGGATGTGGCGGTGCATCGGGAAGATCTGCATCGGACCAAAAATTTTCGGAACTCGGCAAATTTCCAGGAGCCTCTTCTGTCTCTTCTGGCGGACTCGCTTGAACATCGGGCGGGGAAGAATAGGCAGGGCTAGGAACCGCTGCATTATCTACATCGGGTTCACTTAATGGAGTGGTGGGCTCCTCTTCCTCTGCACTTGCCCCTTTATAGAATTCTGTTTCAAAAGGGCTCGGAGCGCGATTCGTCTCAGTTGCATCGGAGAGTTGATCCTCATCTCCCATCATCATTTGGAATTTTTTGCGCCTTCTTTGCGCTTCTTCATCTGGATCGACTTCCCGAACTTTTTCTACTCTTTGCCGCTCTTCGCGCTGCGCTTTCGTATCGGGCGTGTTTCGGTTCGGCTCGTTCGGGTTCACTCCGCCTGGTCGTTCTGCTATCATAGTTAACCTTTTATTGGGCTGGCACTTACTATTATTAAGGATTGTCGGTTTTTTCGCGGTCTTTTTTTCTCATCTCTTCTTCCCGCTTTCGAATCGTATGGGTCGCGGAGCCCTGCTCATCATGCTCAACAGCCTCTTTTTGCTCAGTCCAATAACGCACTTCCTTCTCCCATTCCTTCTTATGCATTTCCAGCTTTTCTAAATCCTTCTTCCGCTGGAAGAGCTCATCTGTAGCCAAATCCACCTGCTTCTGAGCTAAATCCACTTGCTTTTGCTGCTCAACCACCTTCTTTTCTCTCTCGGCCAGCTTCTCATCCACAGTCTTCAGATAGACTTTCATTTGTTGAATCTTGTCTGTAGTCGTCCCCTCATCCAGCGCTTGCCTCAGCTGAGTGAGCTTGGCCACTTTGTGCTTCAATACTTTGTCACGCTCCTGTGTCACATCGAAGAGTTTTTCATAGGCCTTTTCTAAAAGCGCCTTCTTTTCCTCCAACGTTTTAACCGCCTGGTCAAACCGGTTTTTCTTGATTTCCATCAACTGTTGCAGGGGATAATTCAACGG
>DATIHQ010000108.1:0-1799 GCA_035480535.1 Chlamydiales bacterium | reverse complement strand
CTCACGATGTTCCTGCAGAACAAATTCACCTCTAAGCTGCCCAAAGATGCGAGCCAACTCACCGATGCTCAGAAACAGCAGAAGATGATGGGGCACATGATGTCGATCCTCTTCGTGGTGATGTTCTATAACTTCCCTTCGGGGCTCAACATCTACTTTATGCTCTCCACTCTTCTCGGCGTTGCGCAGCAAGCCTGGATGATGAAGAAAATGCAATCGACCCCCAAAAAAGCTTGATGTATGGACCTCGAAGAATTGAAGAAAATCGTCGACCGGGGCGAGGATAGCCAGACTCAATTCAAAGAAGATGTCCGAAACGTCGATACCTTGGCCAGTGAGATTGTCGCTTTCTCCAACTCTCAAGGAGGCAAAATTCTAATTGGAGTCTCTAACCAAAAAACTTTGGTCGGCCTTTCCGGTGGAGACGTCAATCGGGTCAATCAACTCATAACCAATTCAGCTAACCAACACGTCAGAAGTCCCGTCGTTGTCACCACTCAAAATATTAGCATTGGTCCCGACAATGTCATCATTGTCTTGACTATCCCTGAAGGGATCGATAAACCCTATTTCGACCATCAGGGTGTCATTTGGCTTAAAAGTGGAGCAGACAAAAAAAGAGTGAACTCCAAAGAGCAGTTGCGCCGCCTATTCCAAGAAGTCGATCTCGTTCACGCAGACGAAGTGCCCACAAAAGTCGGCATCGATGCCTTTGACTTTAAATTGTTTGGAGATTTTTTTAAGCGGGAATATAACCAAAAGATCCCAAAGTCAAATGTCGATAAATTGCGGCTTCTCGAGAATCTGAATTTAGTTTGCAACGATCAACTGAATTTGGCAGGATTATTACTATTTGGCAGACAACCCCAATTTAAAAAACCGGCCTTCATAATTAAAGGGATCTCTTACGCTGGGACCACGATAGCCAATCAGTATCTCGATAGTGAGGATTTCGAAGGTCCCATCCCCGAAATCTTTCAAAAGACCCTCTCTTTTGTTATCCGCAACCTACGTAAAGTCCAAAACAATAAGAGCGTAAATTCCATAGGGGACCCTGAAATCCCTCCCGTCGTATTCGAGGAACTTTTGGTCAACGCGATCATTCATCGAGATTACTTTATCAATGCACCCATCCGGCTATTTATTTTCCAGGACAGGATTGAAATCATTAGTCCGGGCAATCTGCCCGATCACCTTACTGTGGATAAAATTCTGGCTGGCACCTCGATCCAACGGAATCACACCATCTCATTATTTATAGCCAAAGGCCTACTACCCTACAGGGGCCTTGGTACCGGCATTCGGCGAGCCCTCGAAGCGTGGCCCAAAATCCGCTTTGTAGATGATCGGGACGCTTGCCACTTCATCTCTATCGTTGAAAGGGTGCCCGTTTATGACTACGTCGCTATGGATGCTCCTGTAAATGGCACTGTAAATGGCACTGTAAATGGCACTGTAAAATTTCCCTTGTCTGATTTACAGGGTTCGATCCTCAAACTGATTCGTGAAAACCCCTACATTCCGTATGAGGAATTGATCATTAAACTTGCGACAGCCCGCAGGACAGTTGCAAGGAATATTCACCAATTAAAAGAACAAAACGTCTTACGACGAGCCGGCTCCGATAAGAAGGGCTATTGGGAAATCCTAGGAATTGACTCCCCCAAAATGGAGCGTAGCTGATGGAAGTGTGGCAGCAGTTTTTGTCTCATCTGGAGCAAGAATTGGGGCCCGATGTCGTTAGAAAATGGGTCCCCAAACTCATCCGCTTCGACGCCGCAAACATCTACCTCGAGGCG
>DATIHQ010000107.1:0-5197 GCA_035480535.1 Chlamydiales bacterium | reverse complement strand
TTAAAGACGCCTCCGAGGCACCCGTCCGCGCTTTTGCCCTAATTAAAGAATAGGATCCAATGATGCCTTACCCAACGATCTTAGATACCATCGGGAACACACCCCTCGTTAGGCTGCAGCACATCAATCCAAATCCCCTTGCAACCATTTTGGTGAAATTGGAATTTCTCAATCCGAGCGCAAGCATTAAAGATCGGATGGTCCTCCATATGGTTGAGGATGCGGAGAAGAAGGGATTGCTGAAGCCAGGCGGTACAATTGTTGAAGGCACCTCGGGGAATACGGGCGCGGCCCTCGCGATGATCGCCGCCATCAAAGGATATCGCGCCATTCTAGTCGTGTCGGAGAAAGTGAGCCAAGAAAAACAAAATACTCTCAAAGCCTTTGGGGCTAAAATCGTCGTTACGCCCTCCGGAGTTTCTTCAGATTCTCCCGACTATTATGTGAATGTGGCCAAACGGCTTGCCCAGGAAATCCCAGGCAGCTTTCAGATCAACCAATATGACAATCCAATCAACCCCGAGGCCCATTATCTCACTACCGGACCTGAGATCTGGAAACAAACCAATGGGCACATCGATTATTTCATCGCCAGCGGAAGTACGGGGGGAACGATTAGCGGCGTCGGGAAGTATTTAAAGGAAAAGAATCCCAAGGTTAAAATCATTCTGCCCGATCCCGTTGGATCTGTCTTCTACGACTTCTTTAAAACGGGCAAAGTGCCGAAGGATGCCATCGGCAGCAAATACATCGAGGGGATTGGCCAAAACCACATAACAAAGGCAATCGACTTCAGCGTGATAGACGACGTGATGCAAGTGAAGGAAAAGGATGCCTTCGCCACGGGCAAGTTGTTAGCCCAAAAGGAAGGAATCCTAGCGGGCGGCTCTAGCGGCGCCAACGTCTGGGCCGCCCTTGAAATTGCAAAGAGAATCAAAACCCCCACCACGCTTGTCACTGTCCTACCCGATAGCGGCTTGAAGTATTTAAGCAAAATGTACGATGAAGAGTGGCTTAAGAAACATCATCTGACTTAAAGTGGGGGAGAAAAGGTTCCCTCTGGGATTTTGAAATAGGTCTTCTTATCGATCGATGTGACTTTGACGGTGATTTGAAGATTGAGCACAGCCAGAGACTTTGAAAAGTGCTTGGCCAATGTCTTCAATATTTCTTGGCCGATTTGCTGTTTGATTTCAAGGGAACGTTCGGCTGCGAAAGAGAGATCGACATGAATGAAAGCATTTTTTGTATTTGTGCCATCCCCGATGAGAAACAGATCCCGCTTTACCGCGCGGCTTTTACAATTCTCAATCCGGATCGATCCAACTTTTTCAATGATCTTGTGGCATTCTAGGAATAGAGTTTTGAAATTGACTGGATCGGCAACATTTTTTGAGTATTCGAGTATGAGTTGGGGCATTTCAGGATCCTTTTGTGTTGCTTCTATTTTTTTCTACAAAGTAAAAAGGATTCATGGAATTTCAGCAACATAACCTGAAAAAGGCGGCTTTTTTTCATATAATTGCTTGGTTTTTCTTTGCCTCGGGTTACCTTGTTAGCAAAATGATCACCTTTAAGACGACAGTTCCTATGATGCTTTTTTTTCGCGGACTGATTCCTACGCTCCTTTTGCTACCTGTGATGATTCATCATGGGTGGCATAGCTTTCGGGTATCTTCTCCGGGATGGCTGGTCTTGCGCTGTTTAGCAACAACTGCGACGATCACTTTGATTTTCTTGAGCGTGCGGACGATCCCTCTAGTCGATACGACCCTTTTGACAAATAGTGCCCCCTTTTTTGTCCCTTTCATTGCCTTGGCTCTGCTGAAAAAAGCGATCAATCATCGCCTTTGGCTCCCCGTTGCTTTTGGATTTATTGGGGTGATCCTCATCCTTCATCCAACGCCCGATCTTCTGAAATTGGGCGCCCTGTTCGCTCTTGGATCTGGAATTATGACGGCACTTTCTGGGATTGTCTCAAGGGAATTGGTAGGGAAGATCACTACGCATACGTTGTTATTTTATTTATTCTTTTCCAGTTTATTATTATCTATCCCTTTTGTTGTGTTCTATTGGGAATTTTCGTGGGATACATTTTTCCCTCTCATTTTGATTGGGATTTTTATTCTGATTGCACAGTGGGCTTTCTTCAGATCCTTTAGATATGCAGAGGCATCTTATGTGGCCCCTTTTGGTTACTCATGTGTTCTTTTTGGAGGGCTATTCGACTGGATTTTCTTCAGCGATTTCCCGAGTCTATCCACTTGGATCGGTATGATTTTCGTCATTGCAAGCGGAAGCTGGATTCTGTGGCATAATCGATCGATCGTATGAAGAACTGCAGACACTGTCTGCAGAAATTAGGCTAGTCTCACAATGTGGCCTTTTTATTATTCATAAACATTTAACCACCAATCTTTTGACACTAATCTCTAGTTATTGGCTGCACCAAAATCGAGTGATTGTCTGCGCCCATTTTCTCAACTTTTTCGATCGCGGATGGGAATAGCAAATGAATCAAATGAGTCAATTCCGTTCCTCTAATTGATTCAATTGATTCATTCCTTAGCCAGGTGAATCAATTATGTCCTTTGAGTTCTGCCAGCAGTGCTGGCATTTTTGCAGACCCTTAAAATTCCTCCACCAGCGGAAGAATTTCCTTAATGGTAGGATTCCACTCAAGTCCCCGCTTGTAGACGAGGCGGGCGGCGATGTAGGCGGCAATGATTGCTTTTTTGTGGATGTCGGGGAGGGCTAGGATCTCTTTTTTATAATTCTCTTGCAGTAGCGGCGGGCAGTAGCGGTAGAGGCAGCGGATGAGCGGATCGTTTGGGTTGTTGGATAGTTTTTGGGTTTCGAAATGATCTAGCAGAGCGTATTTATAGTGATTGATCTTGGCGGAGATTTGCTCGGAGAGGTCGGTGAGGTAGGCGCCTGATTTTTTGTGGGTGGTGAGGAGGAGCTGCCCTTCGTGGAGAGAGGCTAGGCGGATGATCTCGAGGACTTCTTTTACGTAGGCTTGTTTGTGCTTGAGGAAGTCGGCTTCGGTGAGGGTGAGGCCGGCGAGCACTTCGAAGGAGGAGCACATGACGCCCCCTTTGTTGCAGGAACTGTCTTTGATGATGAGGACACCTAGTTTCTCGAGGGCGCGGCGGGCGGCGGGGGTGAGATAGAGATTGGCCCCTTCGACGATGGCTTTAGAGGTGGGGTTGCCGGAGGGGTCGAGATAGTGGGTGTAGTTTGTGTCATTGAGGGTGCGGGGGCGGCCGCCGCAGGGGATGAAGATGTCGGTTTTGATTTGGTGAATGTTGTCGCGGTAGAGTTGGTTCATCTCGTTGCCGGAGAGCCAATCTTGCGTGAGTTTGCCCTTCTTCTTGCGCCAGCAGAGCGTTTGCTGGGCGTAGGCGCTTTCTTCCCGCTTTGTCTTGAGATCGAGAAGGAAGCCCCCTTCGGAGAGTTTTTCGGGGGGATAGCTGCGGATGGGGAGGCTTTTGTGGAAGAGGTTGGACATTTCTTGGAGATCGAGTCCTTCGGGATCGTAAATGGTGCCGGAAACATCGGTGAGGGCGAGGAGCTTGGCTGTTTTGGGATAGTATTTATGGAGGTTGAGGATTTCATTTCCCGCGACATCGCCGTCGGGGCCGCCAGAGATTTTGACTGTGAAGCGATCCTGGGTGGGATCGATTTTTAGGAAGAGAAGCACTTCGTGGAGGTAGACGTTGACGCCGTAGGAGGTGACGCCAAACTCTTTGTGGTTGATGCCGGCGCCTGGCTTGCTGGTCATGAAGGAGCGGCCCGGTTTGTAGTGGTGTTGGACGGCGTAGTTCGCAATCCAGACGATCATCTCATTGAGCATGTTTTCATCGGGGCCGAGATAGATGTATTCAGGGCGCTTCCAATAGTCGACAATCGATTTGGCGCGCAGGGTGCCGTCTTCTTCGCAATTGAGAAGAGTGAGGAAGCTGTCGATGAAGGCGCGCTGCGAGCTAAAGAGATAGGCGAGCTTTTGATCGCGGCGGTAGATTTTGAGTTTTTCTTCCTCAATCTCTGGATCGGTTCCCTCGAGTTCCATTTCCCTTTTGTAAATCTCTTCTTCTGTGGCAAACACATCCATCGGCTCGAGGAGAATGGCCGTTTTTGCCCCTCCTTCGGGGATGTCTTTATTTTTCTTTTGCTGCGTAAGGGCGAGATTGTAGGCCTCGGAAAAGATGTTGTTTCTCTCGTAGAGGAATTGCTCACTGCGCTCTGGGATCACGGTGCGCACGCCGCCGCGCGCGAGATCTTTAAAGCGGATATTGAAGCCGATGAAGTGCATCCCGCGGATAAAGAAAATCCCATAGGGAAGCTCGGGGAATTTTTCTTTTCGCTCATAGGGCACCGCGTCGAGATATTGGGGATCGAGGCGAAAGGCAAAGGCGCTTTTATTGTTCCGGTAGAAGTTTGTTTTTAGAGTGAAGTCGATGAAGCTCAATGTTTGTTTCAGAATGTTTTTCCGCCGGAGATCATTCAGGGCTTGTCCCGTGTCGAGTTTGTCCACGAGTTCGAGGAATTGCGCGCGGAGTTCTTGATAGCGGGAAAGTTTGTGTGTGTCAGGATGGAATTTTGCGGCAAAGGCTTTGCAGAGCTGCACAGTCAAATCGGGATGGCGGCAAAGCCCTTCAACGATATGTTCAAGAGAGTAGAGATTGGGATCGGCGTAGACGAGCACTTGATGGACGAAACTGGCGAAATTGCGCACCAGATGCGCCTCATTTCCGGTGAGGAGTTTTTTCTGCACAAAAACGGCGTCGATTTCATCATTCGTCTCGAAATATTTCAAAAGAGCGATCTCCCGCATCAGATCGTCGATATCGGCCTCTTCCCAGGCAGGCTTTCCTTTCATTCCATGCAGACCTAAAGAAAGAATTAAAATGCTCTCTGGGCTGTAGGGATCGACGTAGGTCGCGACCACTTTTTGCAACGCCAATCCATGCGCATTGATGATTTGCGCCAGGCGATAGAGGAATCCAGCCTTCGGCACATTGCGCCAGGCAAAAATCACTTGCAAAGAAGGGGCTTGCTCATTGCGCCGCAGCTCATATTGGCATTGATCGCGCGTCTTGGCGCGGAAATACATCTCCAAGGCGATTTGCAAACGCTCTGGCGGCATTGCATTGAGAAAGCGGGGCGTTAAATTGTGGAGCAACATCTCGAATTC
>DATIHQ010000106.1:0-4308 GCA_035480535.1 Chlamydiales bacterium | reverse complement strand
CCCGGCAAATCCCTCGCCGCTTAAATTGGCAGAGGAGCCTCTATAGTTGCCCGGTTCATGTGCAATTAAATGGAGCAACGTCTTCATCCCCGGCATCGCGTAAATTTGCCCTCCTAAATGGGGGATCCAAAAGGAGTTCATGGGAGCATCGGCCGTGATTTCAAACCGGATGGAGGTCCCGATGGGGAATTGGAAAAAATTGACCGTGGCAATTTGCTCCTCAGGGTAGATGAAGAGCCATTTCCACTGCAGTGCAACCACCTGAATCGTCATCGGCTTCTTATCGGAAGCAATCGGCTTATAGGGATCCAATTCCGCCGTCTTGACATAGGTCAATATAGCGATGGCAATTGTCAAAACAGTGGGAATTCCCCACCAAAAATATTCTGCCGTCCGATTGTCGACGAGATCGGGATCATATTTGGCATTTTTGTTGCCTGCATTGTACTTCCAGGAAAAAATGAAGGTGAAAAGATAGACCGGGATCACGATCAGCAGCATGATCGCCTGAAGAATCAGAAGCAGATTGCGCTCTTCGAGTCCAATGTAGCCTTTCGGAGCCAAGATCGCGATGTAATCGAGGAAAGTAATCACCTCGAGAGGCTGCATGATCAGTACAGTGAGGAGGATAAGCCCAGAAAAGAGGAGCAAGAAAAAAACAGATCTCTTCACCATTTGCATTTTTCAAAAATAGCCTTTCCCTACTTTTTGTCCTAGGATAAAAATCTTGATCTCAATATCCTTTAGCCCATGAAAAATAAAATGTTACTTGGACTCATGAGTATGGCTCTTACGGCGTTTTGCGATCCATTGATCCCCAGGGAAGAATTATTTCAAAAACCTCCTTGTATGGCGATCAAGATAAGCCCCGATGGGAAACGGTTGGCTTATGTGGGGTCCGATCGGGAAGGGACGATGAATATCCATGTCTCTTCAGGCCATTCGTTGGAAGGGGCGGAACAAGTCACTGATTTTAAAGAACCTGAGATTCGTAGCTTCTATTGGCTGCCCGATCAGCAACACATTCTTCTGTTAAAAGACAAAAATGGTACAGGGCAATATCGGCTCTATTTGGTGGATTTGATCTCCAAGAAAATGGAGGATCTCACAGCAAGTTATGAAAACGTAAACGCCAAGATCTTCCGCGTGAGCGCCACAGAAAATAAGGCGATCATTGGATTGAATGTCCGCGACCCGAGATTTCACGATATTTACGCTTACGATTTGTCTAAAAATAGCCTCACTTTAGTTTACAAAAATGAGGGATTCATCAACTTCCTTTTCGATGATGATTTGAACATCGTCCTTAAAGTAGGGATGAATGAAGATAGCTCTCAAACAGTCATGGATAAAAATGATGACGTTCTTTTCCACCTCAGCGCTGAAGATGCATTCCATACAGAATGTCTTAAGTTTAATCCAACTGAAAATGCCCTCTACCTCATCGACAATCGAAACTGCGACACGACGCAATTAAAGAAGATTGATTTGGGCAGCAAGAAAGAAGTTGTGTTGGGCCATGATCTGCGCAGCGACATCCTCGACGTCTATTTTGAAGAAAATCGACCCATTGCTTACTCGACTTACTATACTCACCAAGAATGGCACCCGCTGAATAATAAAATGAAATCGGCCATTCAGTATTTAACTTCCAAACTCGGTGCCAATTTTAAGATCATCGATCAGTCCCAAAATGGGCAATGGTGGATCTTAAAAAATAGCGTCCCCGATCGGGGAGTTGAATTCTGGATCTATAACTATTCCAGGAGAATTCTGAAATTGCTCTATTCTCCAAAGGACAGACCCTTAGCCAAGATGTATCCCTTGGTGATTCCTTCGCAAGATGGATATAAGTTGGTGAGCTATTTAACTTTGCCCCGAGACATGGATGGGGGAGGAAAACCCAAACAGCCCCTTCCCCTCGTTGTCGTTCCTCACGGCGGTCCCTTTAAAGCGCGCGATTATTATGATTATGCGGCAATTCATCAATGGTTGGCCAATCGCGGCTATGCTGTATTGAGTGTCAATTTCCGCTTGTCTTCTGGATTTGGAAAAGGGTTTGTGAATGCCGGAAATGGGCAGTGGGGGAAAAAGGCGCACCAAGATCTAGTTGATGCTGTAGACTGGTGCATCGATTCCAAGATCGCGATCAAAGAGAAAGTCGCCATCCTTGGAGGCAGCTATGGGGGACACGCAGCGCTATCTGGCCTCACCTTTACTCCCGACGTCTTTGCTTGCGCAGTCGCTATCTGCGGCCCCTCTAATTTAAAGACCGTTTTGGATCGCGTTCCCTTCTATTGGGAAATCTGCCCCGCTTCCGCTCCTTTTTCTAAACTTCTCTTCTTTACGAAAAATGCCTTCATTAAAAGCATGGGAGGCGACCCCGATAAAGAGAGCGATGTCCCCTATCTACAGAGCTGTTCCCCACTAAACTACGTGGACAACATCAAGAAACCTCTCCTTCTCGTTCATGGCGCCAACGACCCCATCGTAGCCGCCTCCGAATCCCAGCAGATCTTTGCAAAAATGGAACAAAAAAAGCTGCCTGTCATCTACCTCTCTTATCCAGATGAGGGGCACGGGCTGCTGAGAATCAAAAACTTACTCTGCTTTTTGGGTCATGCTGAATGGTTCCTATCGCAATATTTAGGAGGAAGTTACGAGCCTCTTTCTCAAACCGATTTGCAAGCCTCAAGCGCTGTGATTCAATCCCGCAGCATGCCCCATGAAATGGAAATTACGTCTTTCTAGTCGCATAAAGAACTATTGCTAAGTGAATAAAAAGAGCGGCGGCAAAAGCGATGAGCGTGTTTGTCCAATGAACCCAGGGACTTAAGATCACGGCAGCGCTGGCGAAAGGAATCATCAAAAAAGTTGCTGTAATTAGGCCAGGGTTATATTGCCGTTTCAGGATTAGGGCCAGGATATGCGTGGCTGCATTGAGGAGGCTAAAGATAGGGAGAAAAACGCCTGCGTCTGGATTGATATATTGGGCATAAAGAGCAACGAGGGGAAATAAAACCCAGATCAGGGAAAAATTGATCCAAAAGATGTTTGTGGAATTGAAAGGGGCGTTCTCATTGCGAGAATGGAAGAGTTTCTGGTTTGCAAAGTGTTGAAAACCTCCCGGCCAGCCATGCTCCTCAAACTGATGGAGAAAGTAAATGGGGATTTGAATCCAGACCCAAAATAGATAACCGGGTTGAAGACTCACGATAAGAAAGAGTGCGGCTAAAGCCAAGCCAATTTTGGGCCAATGCGCAAAAGATCTTCTCATCGATTTCTTTCTTTGAGGAATTTTCGCCAGGGGCGGGGAGGTTGATGGGAATGGCTAGGGATAAGGGCAGTCATGAGAATCAGGAGAGCAAGGACCTGGTAGTTTTGCATGAAGGGGGGTAGCGGCGCGCCATGGCTATAGTCGAGATAGAAAAGCCAGATGACGATGAGATAATTGCAGAGATGCATTTTATCGAATTTAGAATGAAAAGATAGGAGAGAAAAAAGGGCAATGAATGAAGCGCAGATGAGCTCATTGATAGAAAAAGGTTGATTAAAGATGAATCGGCTGAGGCTAAGCCAGACAGCAAGCATGAATTCAATTACACGGGCCCACATTTGTTGCTCCTCGCCTTAACCATTTGAATTCCAATTTCAAGGGCTACTTCAGAGGGCTTTCCCCAAAAGGTGTCCCAAAGGAGCCGTTTATCCCCTGTCTTTTTCCAAATCTTCCATAAATAGAGAAGGCAACTCCAAACTTCATCGTAGGCGAGATAGATTAAAAGGAGAGAGATCACCGCTGAAATCATACAGAGAAAACACCAGTATCCCACAACGGTCCCTTGTAGCGCGATCAACACAACGCTGACAATGCCTAGAGGAATCACATCGATTCCAAAGAGGATGACAAGCCACGGCCGGTCTTGCCAACGGCGAGTCGATCCCGCGAGGGCAAAGAGAATATCCCCCAAATAAGCCAATGCGCCTAAAATAGAGTCTGGCACCAAAATCCATTCTGTAATCTCGTGAGAAACATCGGAATCGAGTACTTTTTTTGTCTGCTCCCCAAAAATGGGATCCCAGGCATCGGGAATGAGACGCCATTGATAAAGGCCCATGTAAAGGGCGATGAAAAAGGCGACAGCCGCAATGAAACAAATCACAATCCGTTGACTCCATTTTGAAGGGTTGTATTCCCAAGGCTCTGGAATCGCGGACATGTCGAAGAAATCTCTTTCCATATTCACTATACCTAGCACCCTCAACCCAGTTTGTCAATTCTTGCTGAAAATGAAGGGCTGCGATAGGGTC
>DATIHQ010000105.1:0-4700 GCA_035480535.1 Chlamydiales bacterium | reverse complement strand
ATGGTCTTCAGCTTCCTCGACGGGATCGAGAGCACCTGGAAAGGTCATGAGCAATTCGCCCTCTGGCTCGTGCAACATCTCCACCCAAAAACCATCGTAGACTTGGGATTTGATCGGGGTCTTTCCACCATCGCCTTTGCCTACCGCAATCGGGGCCATGTTTTTGGCATCGATTGGTTCGAAGAGGGCAATTATGCGGTGAAGAGCTTCGCTCTCGACAGCGCGTTTCGCAATATTTCCAACGCCATCCGCTTTAATTATGTGAAAAACATCCACCTGATCATCGGGCCATTTAGGGATGTCTCGCGCAAGTGGACGAGGAAGATCGATATTCTCCACATCGATTGGGCTCATAGCTATGTTTCCGCCAAGCAGCACTATGACAATTGGGCTCCGTATCTCAAATCGGATGCGGTGATCTTAGTGCACGATATTCTGTCCTATCCGGAAGAAACGGGAAGATTTTTCCGAGAGCTGGCCGGATATCATAAAGTGCAATTCTCTCATGCCGAAGGGTTGGGAATCGCCACGACCAACTTGGGATTGGTGAATGAAATCAAGCAGAGATTCGACGGAGCTTTTTGACGATTTCGGCGATGCGCTCGAGGGCGAGGTCGATTTCGGCGAGGGTGTTTGTCCGGGCAAGAGAGAGGCGGATGGAGGAGCGGGCTGTTTTTCTGTCGAGGCCCATTTGGGTGAGGACGCGGGAGGGCTCGAGAGAGCCGGCGGCGCAGGCGGATCCGTGACTGACGGCGACGCCGGCGAGGTCGAGGTGCATGAGGAGCGTTTCGCCATCGACGCCGAGAAAGGCGAGGTTGGTGGTGTTGCAGGTGCGGGGGCCTTGGCCATTGATGAGGAGGTCGGGGATGGAATGGAGAAGATTTCGCTCGAGATGGGTTTGGAGGGTGGTGAGGTGGGTGGTGATGGAGGGTTGATTTTCTAGGAGGATTTGGAGCGCTTCGGCGAGGCCGTAGATGCCGGCGAGATTTTCTGTACCGGCGCGGCGCGAGCGTTCTTGGCCGCCGCCGGTGAGAGTGGGGGTGAGTTTTAGGGTGGGGCGGATGAGGGCGGCGCCAATGCCTTTGGGGCCATGAAATTTATGGCCGGAGAGGGAAACGGCGGCGACGGAGGGGGGGAGGAGAAGGGGCTCTTTTCCGATAAGGGCGACGGCGTCGAGGAGGAGGGGGAGATTGTGTTTTTGGGCGATTTGGCCGATGGCGGGAAGATCGATTTTGACGCCTGTTTCTGAGTTGGCGGCGGAAAGGACGATGGCGCGGGTGTCGGGGCGGATCGCTTCCTCGATTTGGTGGGGAAGGGGGGCTCCCCAGAAGCCTACGGGGAGATAGGTGACGCTGAGGCCTTGCGATTCCAGAGATTGAAGTGTTTTGTAGATGGAGGAATGCTCGATCGAGGTGGTGATGACGTGGCCCGTGGGGCCAAGGCCGCGGAGGATCAGGTTGTTGGATTCGGTGGCGCCAGAGGTGAAGAAGATCTCTTCCGGTTTTGCATTGAAAAAGGAAGCGGTGGTGCGGCGGGCATTGGACAGATGATTGCGCGCCTGTTGGCCAAACCAGTGGACGCTAGAGGGGTTCGATGGAAGGGTGTTCAAATCGGCCAACATCGCCTTCAAGACCCGCGGGTCGAGGGACGTTGTCGAGTTGTTGTCTAGATAGATCCTCTGCATAACTATTTTCTTGGATAATGAGGATGGTGATATTATCAGAACTTCCCTTAATTTTCGCCTTTTCAATGAGTCTTTTTGAGGCCATTTCAATATCGGGGGAGCGATTTAAAATTTTTTCCATCTCTTCGAGGGTGAGGACGTCGGTAAGGCCGTCGGTGCAGAGGAAATAGAGGTCGCCCGGTTTGTGGGTAGCGAGAGCGACTTCGGGATTGGCCTTGGGAGCCGTTCCTACGGCTCGAGTGATCACATTTTTATAGGGGAAGGGAGTTTCACATTCTTCGGCTAGTTTGCCTGTGGCGAGCCACTTGGCAAAAAGGGAGTGATCTTGGGTGAGAAGCTCGAGTTTTTGCTCTCGGTAGCGATAGATCCGGCTATCTCCTACGTGGGCATAGATGACCACATCGGAAGTCCAAAAAAGGCAGCAAAGGGTGGTTCCCATTCCATTTAAAGAGTCGCTCTTTTTCCCAAGCTGATAGACCCACTGGTTTGCTTTTTCAATGGCGTGGCGCATTTCAATGATGAGTTCGACACAGTCGCGGCTTTGAATCGCCTGAACAGAGCGGCAGAGATTCTCAACCGCTTCTTTGGCGGCGATTTCTCCTGCTTGGTGTCCTCCCATCCCATCGGCCAAGGCAAAAAAGCCAATTTCAGGCAAAGCGACCCAAACATCTTCATTATTCGCTCTCGAAATTCCGATGTCGGATAGTCCAAATGATTTAAACTGCAAAACTAGATTCCTCCATGAATGCCTCCGAGAAAATAGAGGTTGATGACGCTGATCGCATTGAAGGAGGCATGTAATGTGATGGGCGCTAGAAGAGAGCCCCGTTTTTCATAAAGGAAGCCGAGGAAGAGAGATAAGATAAAGAGTGAGCAGATGACGGGGATATTTCCTAAGCCTTGATCTTTTGAATAATGGAATAGGGCAAAGCAGGCCGAGGTGATGAGAATGGCCTGTTTAGATCCGAGATGCTGTCGAATGAAAGACTGAAGAAATCCGCGGAAAAGGAGTTCTTCGATGAGTGGGGCAAAAAAGATGATCGATAGGGCAGCTAATAGGAGATGGAGGGGATGGGCAAAAGTCATCTTGAGAAATTGTACAGCTAGCTGATCGGGCAGTTGCGACTGCCTCGAGATTGCAAAGATCAGATATTCGAGGAGATTGCTCAAGAACAGAACGAAGGGGAACGAGATAAACCAGGCGAGGAACGCAGTGCAAAGATCTTCGGAAAAAAGATGTTCCTTTTCCGAAGGGCGGAGCCAAATGGCCAATCTGATTTTTTCTGGCAGCAGCCGCCAATAGGCCAAAAGAGAGGCTAAAATGATCCCCGAGGTGGAAAAATTAAACCAGCTGGCGAGATCGATATAGGAAGAGGTGGTTTTTGACTTCAAAAGGGTCATGAAAATCAGACTCGAGAAAAAGGAGGCGAAAAAATAGATCGCAAAGGCAACGATGAGATGGCTAAATCGAAGGGGAAATTCCCAAGAACTTTGGGAAAACAGGAAGAATTTTCTTCTCCACCCGATCCAGAAAACCATGAGAGCGATCAAACCGAAGGTGAGAATCGCTCCAATTGTGGGTGGAGAAAGGGCTTGTGATTCCATCCTCAATTATCGACTTTTCGCGAGTAAGATGTAGTCGCTAATCCGAGTTGTAATCTCCTGCACGATTTGCGCGTGGGCGATTCCCATGGGAGATTTTCGATAGTCCTCGGTTCCCCAAACCACTCGGGAATAATCGGTGGGAATTAAGGTTTTTGGAATGAAATAACTATCGCGGATCATCTCTTGCAAGACGATCTTGGGAGTCTCATTTCTCAAGTCGACAACGCGTAGACGGATCGCCATATTGAGATTTGTAGAAACTTCGTGAGGAGTCACAATATTTTTTGTTTTTGAAGCGGGAACGGCTTCATGCTCGACGAGTTCCAAAAAGATGACGAATTCTTTTCCTTGGAATTCCCGTTTCATCCAAGAGAGATCGCCGCCGCTGAATGGATTTTCAGAGAAGGGGAGTTCTTCTTGAGATTGAACATAGATTAGGCCTCCCAGGGAGAGCTGATTTGAAATCATTGTGGTGAGTTCTTCTGACAAACTCCAGGGCGCATCAAAGCTTGTTGTATCGATCATGGAGGCGACTGCCACCGCAGGCTTGGCTCTTCCATCTTCATGGAAGCGACTCACTTCATCGCCGCTTCGATTGCAACTCACAGCGAGGACGCTGAGCATCACTGCAGATAAATAACGCATAACTTTCCTCCGAATGAAATTCCAAATATAGCAAAGAAGCAGAAAATGGTGAATCTAAAAATTTTTCGAGCCCGAGCCCGAGCCCGCGTGCGTGCCCGAATGGTGAGGAGAAAATCGGGCTCGGGCTCGCACTCGGGCTCGGGCTCGAATTGTTTAGGATTTTCTTTCTGCGAGGATTGCTGAGTAAGAGGCCAACTCAAATTGCTGTGCTATTGGCTTGGGTTGCGAAAAGTGACTTTTCCAGTTTTCATTTGTGTTGACGAGGAGGTGCCAGGAGCCGTCGGGGAGCGCGATGGTGAATGGATGGGGATTTGCATTGAAGGCGACGTAGAGATCTTTGAGGGTGAAAGCGATAAAGCGAGAGGTGGCGCTCCAATCGGTTTGATGCCAGTGGATATCGGTGGGGGTGAGAAAGCGGGTGTGGGAGGGATGCTTTTTTCGGAAGGCGATGAGGGAGGCGGTGAAGTTGAAGATGGGTTGGTTTTTCTCGAGTTCGTTCCAGAGAAACCAGTTGGTTTCATTATCTTGGACATAGGGGTTGTTGTTGCCATTGCGTGTATGGCCATATTCATCACCCATGAGAAACAGGGGGATGCCTTGAGAGAGGAAGAGGGCGAGGAGGAAGTTGCGCATTTGTTTTTCGCGGAGAGCGATGATTTGGGGATCGTTAGTGGGCCCTTCGGCGCCGCAATTCCAGCTGTAATTTTGGGGAGAGCCGTCCCGATTCATCTCTCCATTGTCATAGTTGTGCTTTTCTTGGTAAGTG
>DATIHQ010000104.1:0-3425 GCA_035480535.1 Chlamydiales bacterium | reverse complement strand
TTGCGCATTTGTTTTTCGCGGAGAGCGATGATTTGGGGATCGTTAGTGGGCCCTTCGGCGCCGCAATTCCAGCTGTAATTTTGGGGAGAGCCGTCCCGATTCATCTCTCCATTGTCATAGTTGTGCTTTTCTTGGTAAGTGACGAGATCTCTGAGAGTAAATCCATCGTGTGCTGTGATGAAGTTGATGCTGCTGAGAGGTGTTTTATAGATCTTTTCGCTGCCGCAGAGGACGTTTGCAAAATCGCCCGCTTGATTGTCCGTTCCTTTGATGAAGCGGCGAACGGTGTCGCGGTATTGATCGTTCCACTCCGACCAAGGGCCCCATTTGGGGAAGGCGCCCACTTGATAAAGACCGGCTGCATCCCAAGGTTCGGCGATGAGTTTCACTTGTTTAATCAGGGGATCTTCAGCGATCGCTTTGAGAAGGGGGGGATGGGCGAGGGGCTGTCCGTCGGGGCCGCGCGTTAGGATAGAGGCGAGATCAAAGCGGAATCCATCGACATGCATCTCTTCGACCCAATAGCGCAAGCTGTCGAGGATGAACCTTTGAACAGGGGGATTGTTGCAATTGAGGGTGTTGCCGCACCCCGAATCATCGCGATAGCGCCCCTCGCTTTGAAGGGTGTAATAGGTAGAATTATCGAGGCCGCGGAAATTGACATAGTATTTGGGATCTTTTTCCTCCCCTGTATGATTATAGACCACATCGAGGATCACCTCGATCCCATTTTTATGCAATTCCCGGACCAATTGTTTGAATTCTTGAGAAGCGGCCTCAGAGGATTGGGAGGAGGCGTACTTTCGCATGGGGGTGAAAAAGTGGAGAGGATTATATCCCCAATAATCGGTGAGGTGGCGCCCTGTTTTTGGATGGATATTTTTGCAGTGGGTTTCATCGAATTCGAAGAGGGGCATAAGTTCGATGGCATTGACCCCAAGTTTTTTTAGATGGGGGATCTTTTCGATGATTCCCAGATACGTCCCAGGCGCAGAGACTCCACTAGAAGAATGTTCCGTAAAGGCTTTGACGTGCATTTCATAGAGGATGAGATCTTGTAGGGGGATTTTTGGGGGCTTATCTCCCTGCCAATCAAAGGATTTTGGGTGGAGAATGGCTTTCGCCTTTGTTTGTCCTGCTCCAAGAAATCGGGCATAGGGATCGGCGAGAAAAAATGAGGGATTGAAGAGAAGGCCCTGTTTGGGAATATGGGGGCCATCGCAGCGGAAAGAATAGTCAAATTCTGAAGGCAATCCATGGAGGGCTATATGCCAAATGTCTCCCGTTTTCTCGAGGGGAAATTCTTTTTCGGGATGGCCGCTTTCAGGGAGAAAAAGGGAGAGGAAAACCTGCGTGGCATGGGCCGAAAATAGGGCAAAATTGACCTCGCTTCCCGCAACCGAAAGTCCTAAGGGAGCGGGGGTTCCTTTTAAGGCGCGCAACTTCATTCAAATATTTCCTACGTATCTATACATTGTTTAATATTGAATTTTACATTTGAATCAACTAAAATATTACTAATCGATAAGTTGTAAAAACAGCAAATTTTTAGCTGGGATGTTAGAGATTTCCCTTGCACCCTATAGACGCAAAGATTTATAAAAGTTTCTGCTAAATTTGCATTTTTCAACATTTAGACAAGTTAATAAAAATCAGTGGAGGAACCAATGTCCTATGAAAATGCCAAGGCAAACCTACGGGAGTTTGGCAAGGAGCTTAATCTAGAAGGTCTTGACTTCGATGAAAATAACACCTGTATTCTCGGAATAGACAACACCTTTTCCCTACATATCACCTACGAACCCAATTCAGATCGCCTCTATCTTTATTCCCCTATTCTCGATGGCCTTCCCAAAGATGACAGAATCCGTCTGAAGCTCTATGAGCGCCTCCTCGAAGGTTCCATGCTTGGCGGCCAGATGGCTGGCGGCGGGATCGGGGTTGCCCCGAAAGAAGAACTCATTCTCATGCACTGCGTGATCGACATGGGTCTTGGAGTCGATGCAGCCGCTTTGCGCCGCTTCGCTCCTCTTTTTGTTGAAACAGTGGAGAAATGGCGTGAGATCGTCGCGAAGATCATCGCTGGCGAAGATCCAGGGCCATTCCAATTCCCAGTACCCCCACCTGACCAAGCTGCAGCCTTCGGCGGCGCTAAGCCAGGCGAACGGTACATCAAGATTTAATTTTTATATTTTTGAGAGGGCTTCCAGAAGATCGGGAGCCTTCTCCTCGATTCCCTTTTGAATTTGTTTCACGCTCGACATCACAGTGGAGTGGTCGCGGCCAAAGAAGGCGGCGATTTTTTGGTAGGGGAGCTTCAGGCGCTCGCGGCATAGATACATGGCGAGCTGGCGGGGGAGCGCGCACTCTTTTGTCTGCGATTTGCCGAGGAGATCTTCGCTGCGGATGCCAAAGTGGGCGGCGAGCGATTTGGCGATCGATTCGGGGGTGAGGGCGTTTTTTTGTTCGTGGATGAGGAGATCGGGAAGGAATTGGGTGGCCAATTCGGGGGTGAGGGGGAATTTTCCGCGGGTGCGCAAGATGAGGGCTTGCAGGGCCGTAATTGGGTCGCGGGGGAATTTCTCTAAAAGAAATTGCGTGAGCGCTGGAGGAAGAGAGACTTTCCACAGCGAAGCCTTTTTTTCAAGGATGAGGGGAAGATCGGGGGCGGGGAGTTTTAGGGCAATGCCCCACTCAAAGCGGCTGATGAGACGGGGTTCGATTTCAGAGAGTTGTGAAGGGGAGACGTTTGCGCTGATGAGGATGAGGCGGCCGAGAGTGTGAAGTGAATTGAAGGTGTGGAAGAATTCTTCCTGGGTGGCGATTTTGCGGGAGAAGATGTGGATGTCGTCGATGATGAGCGCATCGATGTCTCGATAGACTTTCCTAAATTCTTGCATAAATCCTAAGCGGATCGCTTGAACGACATGTTCCGTAAATGTTTCTGCGCGGACAAAGAAGACCCGTTTGCCCTTTTTTTGCAGATGGGCAGCGGCTCCCATGAGAAGATGGGTTTTGCCAGAACCTTTGGGGCCATAAAGAAAGATGGGGTTGAAGGTGGGATCGGTGAGGAGCTTAAAGGGCATGAGGCTTTCTTGAGAGGGAAGAAAGTTTTCAAGAGTCATTTCGGGATCAATGGCAGTTGGGGAAAGGTGAAGGCGGGGTGCGGTTTCTTTTTTTTCGGGAGAATTTTTTGAAGGGGCAATTAGGTGAACTTTGATGGGGCGCTGGTTGTTATTGACGAGTCCTTTTAAGCGGGGGCGGATATGTTCTTCGAACCAGTTGGATTGAAAGGTGTTTTGCGCTTCCAAGTAGAGGTTGGCGGCATCGAATCGAACAATTCTCAGTGGATGAAGCCATTCGGCGACAATTTCTGGCCCCAATTCTTGCTCGAGCCCGGACAAAAATTGTTTCCACTCCCTCAT
>DATIHQ010000103.1:0-8042 GCA_035480535.1 Chlamydiales bacterium | reverse complement strand
GTTAGAGGATCTGTCACAAATACAACTTCAGGGCGATAGACTGGAGGAAGATGGGTCTCATAGACTTTTTTAGTTCCATCGCAAGGATCGGGACCAAACCAAAACTCATAAAGCTCGGCAGTAGTTTCTAGTTCTGGGACTCCGGCGCCTCTCCAGCTCCGTTCCCATGCCTTGGCGTCAAAAATATCCACATTCGATGTCACATAATTTGCTACGGGTTCAGCTACATCCCAGTAAAGACAATCCGGCAGCTCTTTAAGGACACTCAACTGATCGCGTTTGAAAAAGCCCCCATCGGGAAGAGCAGGCATTGCTGAAGAACATCCCGAACATGCACTAGGCGCTCCTGAAACTGCGGACATAAGAATTCCTTAATTTTTTATAATATTTTATATATATTATACAATCTATTTGCATTAAATTCAACTTAATTTGTAATATAATAATTTGTTTAAATTTTACCTCATAAAGCTTTGATGCCCACCCGCCTCTACTCCTACAAATTCCCACTCGATACCCGCAACTGGAAAACCCGCGAAGGGCTTATCCTAGAGTGGAATGATGGCTGGGGGGAAATTGCCCCGCTGCCAGGCTTTAGCCGCGAAACACTGGAAGAAGCCCGCACCGAAATCCTCTCCCTCTTGCCCAACCTCTCCAATGCAAAACCCACCCTTCCCTCCGTTCAATTCGGCCTCGCCTGCGCCTCAAAGCCATTTTCTCTCGATCCCATTCGTATTCCCCTCTGCGCGCTCGGGCCAAAGCCCAATTTCTCCACCGTTAAATTAAAGCTCGGCCATCTTTCTCTAGATGAAGCCCTTTCTCTCGTGAAGCAACACTACAAAAACCACCGCCTCCGCCTCGATTTCAATCGAAAGTGGTCTCTTGAACAGGCGCTCTCCTTTGCAAAACATTTTCAACCGGATGATTTCGAATACCTGGAAGAGCCCACGCCTGATCTTCTCACTTTCTCAAAGCAAACCCATTTCCCCATCGCCATCGATGAATCGTTTTTCGATTCTCCTTGGGAACAAATTCCCTCACTCAAAGCCATTGTCGTAAAACCCACTCTACATGGCGCCCTTCCCAAAACCCATCTCCCTATTGTTCTGAGTTCCTCCTATGAATCGGGCCTTGGCCTTCTCCACATCGCGCGCCTTGCAAATTGTTCCTTCCCCATCGGCCTCGACACCTATGATGCCTTTCAAGACAATCTTCTCACCATCACCTGCAAAGATGGCATTTTTTCTTGGCAACCGACACCCCAACCGATTAATCTCTCCAAACTATGTCTGATTGCCTCTGTCCCTTAAAAGAAGCCGCGCGCGATGCGCCCAATCAATTGGCTTTGCTTTCGCATACCTATGCTGAGCTCGATGCGCTGGCCGATTCTATTGCCGCAGGACCCATTTGCGAAGCGCCATCGCCAAAAACCATCGCCCAATTTTTTGCATCATGGCGCAGCGGCAAACCGATTTTTCTTCCCAATCTCCGCTTCCCCCGCTCCCAAATCGAGGCCGCCATTCAGCAACTTAAAAATGCCCCGCCCCATATCTATCTCTTCACTTCCGGATCCACCGGCACGCCCAAAATCGCCGCCCTTTCAAAAGCAAATCTCCTCGCATCCGCCGCCGCATCCGTCGATCTGCGCCCAAACGATCAATGGAAACTGACATTGCCCCTTTATCACGTCGGCGGAATTGGCATTCTTCTTCGCTGCATCTTGGCGCGGGCGACGATTGTTCTCGAAGATAGCCCCGATATCACTCATCTTTCCTATGTGCCGACGCAACTCTATCGCGCAACTCCCGTTTATAAAAAACTCCGCTGTCTCCTGTTGGGGGGCGCCCCCATTACTTCCTTTCCCGATCGATTGCCGATTTTTGCCACCTATGGCCTCACTGAAATGGGATCTCTCGTCGTCGTGAAACAAAATCCAACGACTCCTTATTTAGGCCACCCGCTAAAGGGCCGCGAAATCAAAGTTGCGCAAGATGGAGAAATCTGGGTGCGGGGCCAATGTCTTTTCCAGGGCTACTGGGAAGCGGGCAAACTCCGCCTCCCCCTCGACGAACAAGGCTGGTTTGCAACGGGAGATCTGGGCCGCTATTGTTCCAAAGAGGGTCTCGCGATCGTGGGGCGAAAAGATTGGCAGTTCATCTCGGGAGGAGAAAATATCCAGCCCGAAGAGATTGAAAAAGAGCTTCTCTCACTGCGCGAAGTGGAAGAAGCCGTCGTCGTTCCCATCGCCGATGCAGAGTTTGGTGCGCGGCCTATTGCCGTGGTGAAAGTGAACGATCCTTCCTTCGATTTAAAGCGAATGAGAGACGCACTACAAGACCGCCTGCCGAAATATAAGATCCCTATTTCCCTTTTGATTCTCGATGAAATTCCAAAAATTGGCTTTAAAATAAACCGTAAGGAAATATTTAAAATGATTTCTTTTTGCCCAAATTTCTAACAATCAATTAGATCAGAACACATCTGGGCAAAAAAAAAGCGCTTATCTATAATCCGCTCCTTTCGCCTGATTTAATAACGGACTAATACGATGACCTTGCAAGCGCACCCCCTTCGCCGGATCTTCGCCCGATTTTTCCCCCGAAAAGTCCCCTCCCCTATCCTTTCAGCCGATGCAAGCTCCAATTTGTCCCATGAACAAAAAAAAGAATTAGCGCTCCACTACCTTTATCAGGGGGAAATGTCCCTTTTACAGGGAAATCTCAATGCCCTCTCTTTATTTGAAGCCGCTTCGAACCTGGACACCGAAAACCCCCAAGTCTGGTATCGACAGGGGCTCTCTTTCTTTGAATATGGCTCCGAAGAGGGAAAAGAAAAGGCGCTTCTCCTAGCAGGGAAAAATTTTAAAATCGCGACGCAGGTCAATTCGCAGTTTTTCGATGCATGGGTCGCTTGGGGCAACGTGCTGTTGCAACTCGGTAGATTCCATGAAGAGCACCACTTCCACCTGGAAGCTAAAGAAAAATATCAGAAGGCGTTGGCGCTCTCGGAGGGGCAATCGAAAGAAGTTCTTGCCGAGCTCTACTGGGATTATGGAATTGTTTGGTCAGAAATCGCCCAACACTCGGGAGAGGCGCTCGATGTGCGCCTTGCGATCGACGCCTTTCAAACCTCTAAAAATTATCAAGAAAAGCCATCGCCCGAATTTTGGAACGATTGCGGCAAAGCCTATCTCGAAATGGGACTCCTCGTCAATGACCCGCGCCTCTATCTCCAATCGATTGATTACCTGCAGCGGGCCATTGCCGCCTCTCCCCACTATTTCGATGGCTGGATGTCACTGGCTGAGGGTTATTCTCAGCTCTATATCAACACAATGGATGAGCGCTATGTGGCAAAAGCCTCCGATGCTTTTGCGTGTGCGGCGAAAATGTCTCCCCGCGATCCCGAAGTTTGGCTCGGCTGGGGTCAGCTCCTCGGCGAAACGGGGCGCCTCAACAACGACACTAAATCGCTTCGTTTAAGCATTGAAAAATGTGCCCGCGGCGCCACCATCGAGGCGAAAAATCCGCTCATCATCAGCCAATGGGTCGAATCGCTTTCCCATCTCGGCGCCATCACTTCGCGCCTCGATCTTCTCATTGAAGCGGAGCATAAAATCCTCAAGGCCACCGATCTTTTTCCCGACGATCCCGATCTTTGGCATGCCTATGGAATTTGCCTCATCTCTTTTGGCCGCTACTATGAAGATCCTGAATATTTTGAAATGGCCATCGAGAAACTCCAATATGGCCTCTCCATCGATCGAACGGATGCCGAACTCTGGCATGCCCTGGGGGTCACCCATAAACTTTACGCCGATCTCACAGATGAGACCGATTTAATTGAGCGCTCCAATCGCTTCTTAGCCAAAGCGATGGATCTCAAACCCTCTTGTCCCTCTCTCACGTATGACACCGCCTCGGCGCTCCTCATGTATAGCGACATGATCGATGAGAGCTCGTCGCTGGAACAATCGCTCTCTTTGATCGAGTCGCTTCTGCAAAATCATAAAGAAGCGATCTTGCGCCATCCCGAATGGCTCTTTGAATATGCTTCGGCGCTCGAATCTTTAGGAGATATGAATGGGGAACAGGCGCCTCTGGTTCGCGCTGTGGAAATTTTCTCTCATATTCTCCTCATCGACCCCGATTTTCCCTGCATTCATCACCGGATCGCGCAATGTTACACTCACCTGGGCCATATCGCGGGCGATGCGGAATTCCATAAACGGGCCATCCATTTCTTTAGGCTTGCCGTGCGCCAGGATGAAGAAAACGATGCCATCTGGCTCGATTGGGGCCTATGTCTCATCCATCTGGCCCACCACACGCTCGACACCGAATTTATGGATCAGCTCTACATGGATGCGGAGCAAAAAATCAGCCGCGCTGGCCACCTTGGAAATGAAGGGGCTTATTACAACCTCGCTTGCCTCTATTCGATCCTCGGCCGCACGCAAGAGGCGATGGATCTCATTCGCAAAGCGCTCGCTGCCCGCGCCCTTCCCCCCATCGACGATCTTGTCGACGACGAATGGCTCGACAATCTCCGCGCCACCGAGAGCTTCGCCCAATTCCTCACCGCGCTGGAAGCTAAACTCCAGCAAACCCGCGAAGAATGACCCATTCAATTGCTGCGATATTCAGGAATGAGGCGCCTTATCTTCGCGAATGGATCGAATTTCATCTGGAAGTGGGATTTGACCATTTCTACCTCTTCGATAATCTAAGCACCGATTCGTTTCTCACTGTGCTCCAACCCTATATCGATCGGGGCATTGTCGAGTGCCAATCATGGCCCCTCACCCATTCCAATATTTACGACTGGAACGAAGTGCAATGCCTCGCCTATGAGCGAGCTCTTTATAAGGCAAAAGGGAAAGCAAAATGGCTGGCCATTCTCGATACTGATGAATTTCTATTTTCCCCCTCAGGAAAATCGGTGGCCGAGCTCTTAAAGAACTATGAATCCTTTGCCGGAATCGGAGTGAATTGGCAGGTTTTCGGCACCTCTTCTGTAGCCAAAATACCCGCAGAGCGGCTTCTCATTGAGAGCCTCACCCAAAAACTCCCCGAAACTCAAGGCATAAATCACCATATTAAAAGCATTGTCCAGCCTGAACGGATTCGGGGATGCGAAAGTCCCCATTTTGCAATCTATAAACCGGGACATTTTCAGGTGAATACGGCAGGCATTCCCTTCGAGGGGCTTCTCTCCCCCACGGTGGAACTAGACGTGCTGCGGATCAATCACTATATTTTGCGAGATGAGCACTTTTTCCATTCGCAGAAAATTCCCCGTCTGCAGAGCTGGTGGGGTGAAACAATTTCTCATTGGGAAGCCAAGTATAGCGGTTTAAATCAAGTGACTGATAAGTCCATCGCCTCCTTGATTCCAAACCTTAAAAAAAGATTGCTCTATTGAATCAATATATCCTCATAGTTAGAATCGATGGGAAAATGAGGAAATTATGGGAAAACAGATCGCAGGATTGATTGAATCCAAAGCAAAGCCTTTGGCCCCAATTTATGTTTATGAGGTAGACACTGGAAAGGGAAAACCTCTTCTGATCGAGGCCAACCGGGTGGACCAAATTGGAGCCGCCCTCACCTTCAGCATCGAATACTCTGATTACAACGTCCACGTCGCCGGCTTTTCCACCTGGAAATCGTACCGGATGTTAAAGACAAAGATAGAGCCAGCCCTGGAAAAACGGGTCGTTTCTGAGAAAAAAGGGAAAAGTCCTCAATTCCAATTTTCTATTTAATTCGATTCTGCTATTCTTCCTTAGAGATTTTAGGAGTCTATGGATAAGCGCACCCTTCTGTTTATGGTTTGCATCTGCCTTTCTTTCTTTGGCATAAACACCTGGTTCGGCCGCCAGAGCGATACGGAAAAAAAAGCGCACGAGCTGAAAATTCAAGAGCAGAAGCTAACAAAGGCAAAAGAAGAATTAGAGGCGATCCAAAGCGCTAAGTTATTCGCCCAGACGGACACTGTTCAAATGACAGCGGCCTCGCGCGATGAGACTTTTTATGTCTTGGAAAACGAATACCAACAGCTCGTTTTCTCCACTCAGGGCGGAAGTGTAGCGGAAATCAACCTTCCCCTCCAAACTCCCAAAGATCCAAAAAGTTTAGTGAAAGAGATCGATATCGACCGGTCGATATTAGCCGATTCTCCGCAAAATGCCCGCTTCCCGCTTCGAGGCTACAATAGCAGTGATAATCAAGTTCATTCCGAAGGGACGCTCGGCGGCTATTATCCTTTGATCCGGCGATCGATCCTGAATGCCGATGGAAGTGTAAAACATTTAGTTCCCGCCGAATATTACGCGCTCAATGTCGTCGGAGATGACCCAGAACTGGCCCATCTATCTTATCAAGTCACCCGTTTTGAATCGAATCTGATCCAATTTGAAGCCTCGACAGGGCAGCGCCGGATTGTAAAAACCTATTCGATCCCGGCCGAAAGAAATGGCCCCTATTGCTTCAATCTCGATATCCGCGTTGAAGGAGATGGAAGAGGCCTTTGGCTCGCCTCTGGAATTCCCGATGTGGAACTGGTAGGAGGATCTTATAGTCCTGTTTTGAAAATCCAAACAACTCGTCACAATCAATCGGAAGTGGATGAAGTCGATTTGCCCAAGAAAAGTCCCATCCAGGTGACCACGCTCAATCCAAATTGGATTAGCAATTCCAATGGCTTTTTGGGCCTCATCATGGATCCGCTCAACGAAATTGGGCAAGGCTATCAGGCGATGCAAGTCGATGGGACAAAGGTCCCCACTCGCCTTAGCCTCATCGATCCCCACTACAATCTCTACCCAGCCGCCAATTACCCTGGCTATGTCACCTATCTCCCTCTAAAAAGCGGAACGAACCTCTCCTTCCGAATTTTTGCCGGCCCCTACGATAACAAGCTCCTGAAACAACTCGATGCAATCTATGAAGACCCATCGAAAAACTACAATCCCGACTACATCGAAGCGCAAAGCATCCAGGGATGGTTTTCCTTTATTTCCCAACCTTTTGCGAAATTCCTCTTTCTCCTGATGCAGCTTTTCTATTCCTTTACTCATTCTTGGGCCCTTTCGATCGTTCTTCTCACCATTGCGCTTCGAGTGATGATGTATCCTCTCAACAATTGGTCGATCCGCTCCTCGCTCAAAATGCAGGAACTGGCTCCCAAAGTGAAGGCGGTGCAGGAAAAACACAAAAAAGATCCCCGCAAAGCGCAGACGGAAGTGATGAACCTCTATCGCGAATCGGGAGTGAATCCAATGACTGGCTGCTTCCCGGTTCTCTTGCAAATGCCTTTCCTCATTGGGATGTTCTACCTCCTCAAATCGAGCTTTCCCCTCCGCGGAGCCGTCTTTATCCCCGGATGGATCGATGATCTAGCTGCGCCCGATGTTCTCTTTAGTTGGGGCCAGCCCGTTTGGTTCTTTGGAAATGAATTCCATCTCCTCCCCATTTTGATGGGCGTTACGATGTACCTCCAGCAGCGTTTCACCTCTAAATTGCCAAAAGATCCCAGCCAGCTCACCGATGCGCAGAAGCAGCAGAAGATGATGGGAAATATGATGTCCGTCCTATTTACCGTGATGTTCTACAACTTCCCTTCCGGATTGAATATCTACTTTATGTTCTCCACCATCCTGGGCCTCCTCCAGCAGTGGTGGATGGTGAAAAAAATGAAGGCCGACCCAAGCCCCAAACCCACATGAATGGATTAGCGGAGCGGTCTTGGCATACAGGGGCACTTAGATCTATTCAACGCAAAGACGCAAAGACGCAAAGAGAAAAAAGAAAAATTATATCCTCTTCTTTGCGCCTTTGCGTCTTTGCGTTTAAAAAAGGCTACACAGACCTGTTACCAAGCACCGGTGAGAGTCATCGATGAGGGAGTGGAAACAATTTTTGTCCGGGCTCGAGCAAGAATTGGGGCCAGAAATTGTCGCCGAATGGCTTCATCCACTGAGAATTGTTCGATTCGATGCCGCCAACCTCTACTTGGAAGCGCAAAACACCTTTCAATCC
>DATIHQ010000102.1:0-3231 GCA_035480535.1 Chlamydiales bacterium | reverse complement strand
ACACAAAAAGACGTGGGATGATTTCACGCTACAAATACTTCCATATTACAGTGAAAAACATTATAAAATGCTCCTTCGCATATCAAAGGAAATCGGTCAATTTAGATCTCAATACAATGCTCTCGTCGCTAGAATACAAAAGGTTCAACAACGAGTTGGGACTTTAGCCAATCTACCTAGCGAGGCTGGCCCTTCTCATCTGGATTTGGGAATAATTCCCAACGCAGAATCTGAGGATGTTCCAGAATGCCTTGGGGATTACCCTCCTAGCGATGCGGCTCGTTTTTCTCCACTGACGTTGGGATATGGATCCCAAGGCGGAACTAAGGATACTTCCCAATAAAAGAAAAGGAGGAAAATATGGCATCAGCAACAGGTCTAGTGGCGTGTGATGTGAACCGAGACAATTTAGATCGTTGGGAATACAACAAGAAAAAATACAAAGTAAAGCTAGATATAGTAACGGGTAATCATCACTTCATAGCAAAGTACCTGAATACATTGAACATAAAAGTAGCTGCTTATGAAGAAGGGCATCAACAGGCAGACCTGCTTCAGTGCCAACAGTATATAATAGCGGCAGTTGAAGAACACATAGCTACTTGGACTGCTTTTATGGGCACGGTGCCCCACTCTTACCAGGAGAAAGATAAAGAGATGCTCAACCGCATTTCACTAGAAACCGTTAATTTTCGATCTCAATTAGATCTTCTCGCTAGAAGGGTGCAAAAGGTGCAACAACAAGTTGGGACTTACGCCACTCTAGGTAGCGAGGCCGTTCCTCCTTCGGCATTGGCAGTAGATCCCAAAGCGGAAGATGTGTAAGCTTCCCAATAAAAGAAATGGGGTGCTAATCTGAATCCATGAGTCATGAAGAGGCAAAAAGGGCGGCGGGAAGGAAAGCGGTGGAGTCTATCCGCGATGGGATGATCGTCGGGTTGGGAACTGGAACGACAGCAGCCTATTTTATCGAAGCCTTAATCGAAAAAGGATTGAGAGTCGAGACGGTGGCCAGCTCAAGAGCGTCGGCTGAAATGGCGAAAAGGGGCGGGCTCGATGTGGTCGATATCAATTCCGTGCCGCGCATCGATATTACAGTAGATGGCGCAGATGAAGTCGATGGAAAAAAGAGGATGATTAAGGGGGGCGGCGGCGCTCATGTGAGAGAAAAGATCTTGGCCGCTGCAAGCGAAGAGATGATCGTCATCGTCGATGAAAGCAAACTTGTCGATACAATCGGACATTGCAAGCTGCCCGTGGAAGTCCTATTCTACGGCTCTCCTGCTACGCGCACCAAAATTGAAGAGCGGGGCTACGCCGGCAAGTGGAGGATGAATGAAGATGGCACCCTTTTCATTACCGAAAATGGAAATCTCCTCTTTGACATCCGTTTTAAATCCCCTCCCCACACTCCCGAGCTAGATCACACCCATCTCATCCAAATCCCCGGCGTGATCGACACCGGCTTCTTTTTCGATCTCGCCGGCCGCGTGATCATCGGCTACGACGATGGAAAAACCAAAATTATTTAGGGACTTTTTTAATTTCCCATCCCCCGGAGCAAACAGCGCCGCCGGGAGTCATCCGGGTTTCCCTACAAGTTTTCAACTCTTTGAATCCATCTTCACATTGCCGAAATGTTTTTTGGGCCACCTCTTGTGGCTTATCGCCCAGACAGGTAATGGTGAACTTATTATCCGAGATGGTGGCCCGACATTGTCTAAGCTCGATTGAACTTAGCAAAGAGACACGAGGAGAAGAAGACATAAAACCTCTAAAATAATTTTTTATAAGTTAATAGTATAGCAGTAGGGGGAAAATAAGGGGATTAATATTTAATGTTGAAACGGTTTTGGGCTAATCTAAGAATTGCGGCGACTGCTTCTTCAGCGTCATCGCCGATTGCTTCTACGACGATTTTTGCGCCCCGTTCGGCGGCGAGCATCAAGATTCCCAAGATCGACTTTGCATTGACTACGTAATTGCGGTAGGTGAGGTGCACTTGGGAGTTGAAATTGGCGGCGCACTTTACGAGTTCGGTTGAGGGGCGTGTATGGAGTCCTTTATCATTCAAGATAATAAAAACAGCTTTTGCTCTTTGTTTCATAATTCAATACCAGCACATGTAGGAGTTACCCTATTCTGGCATATTTTGCAAGCTTATTTAGCAACAGCGGCAGGAGAGCCACCACAGAGGAAGGAGTGCGGGAGGGGTCACGGAGAAACGAATTGAATATAATAAGAGGACATCTATTTTCATTATTTTTTCTTCTCCGTGCTTCCTCCCGCACTCCTTCCTCCGTGGTGGATCGCCCTCTCTACCTCAAATGACTCTCCAACTCTCCCAAAAGATGCGCGAAGTGGTCCAATGCCGCGTCGACGGCCTCGCTGCTGCGCATGTTTACGCCCGCATTGTGGAGGAGATCGAGCGGATAACGACTGCCGCCCGAGGAGAGAAACGCAAGATAGCGATCCCTTGCCTCCGTTGATGGTATCGCCTTTTGGAAAAGCGCTAGAGCCGCACTGAGACCCGTCGCATATTGATAGACGTAGAAATTGTAGTAGAAATGGGGAATGCGCGCCCATTCGATTTCTATCTCTGCGTCGAGAGTGATGTCAGGCCCATAATAATCGCGATTGAGCTGCTGATAGGTCTGCTTTAGAAGCGTCGGCGTGAGAGGCACGCCCTGCTCGGCCCATTTGTGGAGCTGCAGCTCAAATTCAGCGAACATGGTTTGGCGGAAAATCGTGCCGCGTATCCCCTCAATCTCATAATTGATGAGATAGGCGAGATCCTTTTTCGAACGGGCTTTTGATTTGAGATGCTTGAGAAGCAGCTGCTCATTGAATGTGGAGGCGACTTCCGCCACAAAGAGAGCATATTGGGAATAGAGATAGGGCTGGTTGCGGCGGGAAAGGAGGCTGTGCATGCTGTGGCCCGCCTCATGCGCGAGGGTGAGAACATCGTTGAGCGTGCCGTGATAATTCATCAATATGTAGGGCATGCTGTCGTAACATCCGCTTGAATAGGCGCCGGAGCGCTTATGGGCATTTTCATAGACATCGACCCAACGATCCTGAAGCAATCCTTTTTTCAGCGACTCTTGATAGTCTTTCCCCAGCGGGGCGACGGAGTCGACAACAGCTTGGCGCGCCTCCGCATAATTCATCGAGGCTTGCGATTCTTCCACGAGAGGGACGTAGAGATCGTAAATATGGATTTTATCGAGC
>DATIHQ010000101.1:0-7268 GCA_035480535.1 Chlamydiales bacterium | reverse complement strand
GAGAGAGGGAAACACCTGATCCCATCCCGAACTCAGCAGTTAAGACTCTCGTCGCCAATGGTACTATACGCAAGAGTATGGGAGAGTAGGTAGCCGCCAGGTTTTCTTCGCCCTAGTTAGTCTTCTAACTAGGGCTTTTTTATTTAGGGAAATCCGCGCTGTGTCACAAGCTTAAAGTACATAGTTGCAGCATCGAAGATTTCTTTCACTTTTCCATATTCAGGAGATGTATCGAAGCCCAGCTCAACATAATGCTTGTTTGATTCACGAATGTATAGAATGCTATCGTATCGAAGAGTATTCTGATAGGGAGGCGTCAGTCCATCCTCAGCTTTTAACAGAGCCAGCGCATGTCTCGCTGCTTGAGCCGTTTCATAATTGAGATAAATGAATAAATCGTAACGGTTCCCTTCTGTGCAAATTTGGTCTGTTGAAACACTATTTAATCCAGGGACGATAGGTGTATAGTCCAAGTCGGCAAGTGAAGGCATGGTTTTATTCCTTTTTTATCGTGGGTTGGTTAGGTAAGCATCCTGTCTGGATTGATGGGGATCGTAGGTGGAGAGGCCTGTAAAAACAGCTTGTGTAAGTCCGCATTGTCCAGGATGGCGTGGAAAGGTTGAGGAGGCATCAACAATGAGGGTTTGTTGGTTGATCACTTCTGCTATCGCTAGTTTCATTTGTTCTAAGGAGGGGCGTTCATCATCTCCTATATCCCAAAACCAATCGGCTATATTTGCAAGATAGAGAGTATCTAAAGCCAGGTTATTCAATTTCATCCAAGTATTTATGGCTTTAAATCGCTCTACGTCGGTCACACTTAAATGGAGATGAAAGATTCTTCCCTCTTGATAATAGGAGCGGATTTTTTGGAAGTTCTCTCTATTGTGCAGCCAACTGTGAGGAAATGCTTTTTCTGTATCGATAGATCTTTGGTTGAAGTTGCAATATTTTTCAGGGGAAGCGCGGCGATCTTGTTCTATTTTTGTGAGGAATTCTTCCGGCGTATCTGATTCTAAAATGATCTTTTTGACGAGTTCTTGGAATTCACAGGCATTGTCGCTGATATCGGCAATGATGGCCCCAACAGAGTGGCGGGTGAGGAGGAAATTAAAGTTCTCCGTAGTCGAAAACCCAATATGAAATCCATTTTTAACTTGGTCAGTTTTAGCTAGCGTCTCTTGCGTTTGGCCGCGGCCAAATTCATTGGCAACAATATAGACCTTATTGCGAACACCATAGCTTTTATCGAGCTGGGTGATTATTTCGGGATGATTAAATTCTGCTTGAATTGATATTGAAGCCATTAATTTCCAATTGTTTTAATCCACATTATTATAATAAAAATCATGTATTTTTTCAATTAAAATATTATGTATAAACCTCTGGTTTTTATCGGGTTAAGAGAATGATTTAAAAAAATGATTTACAAAATAGGGGGAAACTCCGTATGAGTGGGGTTAAAGGTCCTTAATGGAAGGAGTTACCTTATTATGATGAAAAAATACGACACAATCGATGTTATCGCGGTTGTTTTATTGCTGATCGGGGGCCTAAACTGGGGCTTCATCGGCTTTTTTAGATGGGATGTTCTCGCTTCAGTTTTTGGCGAAATGTCTACATTTACCCGCGTAGTTTATGATTTAATTGGCTTAGCGGCTCTCTGGCGCATTTATTGCTGGATTCGCTGCCAAAGTAAATAATCGGTTTATGCCCCGACGACGTTATTGGGTTGGGGCTCTTCAAAGTTAGGTTTGGATAGGTATTGATCCAAAATCTGGCAAAATCCAGGTTTGAGTTCTAAGAATATCGCATACCTGTAGTTGGATAGAGTTTTGTGTTTTTCAACTTCGTCTTCCATAAGATCATCATAAGCATTACCCCCATCAATCATTTGATCCATTTCATGTGAAAGTGGCCAAAGACGTTCAAAGAGTTCTTTTGGGATTTGAAAAAAGTCGTAAAGGGTCTGAACTTCATTTTCTGTTAAAGGTTGTCGGTTACAGGGATTGATGAGCTGGGGATCTTTCTGAAATAAAGCCCCTAAAAAGAAGGCATAGATATCGAAGGTATCATCAGGAAGAGGAACTCCATTGTGACTTTCCCGAGCCACCCGAAATATTTTGGAGGGATCTTTGAGTTCATTCCCAGTTATTTTACAAAGGATCGGCTCTGGTGGTTTTTTTGCAGGGAGAATCGCCAATATCAGTCCCTGAACTTTTGTGGCGATTGGCTGCGATGGGCCATCGAAAAACCGAGTCACTTTTCGGTGCATGGAGAGAAAAGCGACGGCGGCTCCCACCCATCCTGAATTTCTCAATAGATAAACCGAGAGAAAAGAGGCGGCGAAGGTGAGATTTTCATGAGCAGAAACCCATGAGTTCAGTTTAGAACAGAAAGAAGAGCCGATGCGGGTCATGATGAACTCTTTTTTTTAAGAGGGGCGATGCTATCTTATATTCAAAATTTTTGCAATAGGGTATGATGGATCGATATGACACTGTCGCGAAAAAGTTCTCTCTATTCCCTTCTCTTTACGATCTTCAACGATGCGATTGGCTGGGGAATCGTGTTGACGATTTTCGCACCGCTTATTTTCGATCCCCATCATTCGATTGTTCCTCTCGACACGTCAGATAGCGTCCGCAATATCATCCTTGGATTTCTCATCGGCTCTTATGCAGTGACCCAATTTATTTCCATGCCGCTGATCGGCGCTCTTTCCGATCACTTAGGGAGGAAAAAGGTGTTGGAATGGACGATTTTTGGGGCGATGGCCGCTTTTGTCCTTTCTGCATTTGCGATTTGGTTTGGGAGCTTAATTCTCCTGTTTATTTGCCGTCTCTTAGCGGGGCTTTTTTCAGGAAATTCAGCGACAGCGCAAGCCTCCATTGCCGATATCAGCACAGAAAAAGCAAAATCGAAAAATCTTTCTCTTTCCGGTATTGTCGGGGGGATTTCTTGGATTATTGGCCCTCCTCTCGGAGGCTTTCTTTCCACCACAAAATGGGTGAGTTGGTTCGATTTCGCCACTCCCTTTTGGTTTTTAGCCGTTTTATTTTTCATCAATTTATTGTGGGTGCATAAGAGTTTTGAAGAGACGTTCATCCAGAGCAGAGAAAAACATGACTGGAAACAGGAGATTAAAGATCTTCGAAAGCTCTCCAAAATCCCCCGGATGGGTGGATGGCTCCTCGTCTCTTTGCTTTTCTATTTTGGATGGTTCTTTTTTGTTCTCTACTATCCCACGCTGCTGGTGCAGGAATTTGGATTTAACCAAGAAGAAATCGGATATTATTCCGGTTATCTGGCGATTTTTTGGTTTTTGGCCTCCCTTGTTTTAAATCGGGGATTAGCCGAGCGGTTCAAAGCGGAAGCGTTTATCTTTTGGGCGCTGCCCATTACGGGGATCTTAGTTTTAATCACCGCGTTTATGCCTAATATTCGCTGGTGGCTGCTCACGACTCCTTTCATGTCTGTTGGGGCTGCGGCTCTCTGGATCAATGTGATGGCGATCATCTCGAATTTGGCGGGAAAAGAAAATCAGGGCAAGGCGTTTGGCATTCTTCAATCGCTTCAATCGGCAGGTTTATTCATCAGCCCCCTGTGCGCTGGATTTTTAGCCTCGGTCAATATCTTCATTCCGCTCTGGATTAGCGCAGTAATACTCGTCTGTGCTGGACTTTTCGCCGGCTATCTCTACAAGACAGAGACTTGATTGGCGGGCTTGAGAATGTAGCCTTGGCGCAGTTCGGCGCTATAGACCATCCAAAGGCCAAGCGAGACAATGGCGGTGGAGAGGAAGATGACCGGCGAGGGCGATTCGCCCAAGAAAATCCAGGCGTTGAGAGAGGCGAAGATGGGGCTGAGAAGGCCCATGAAAGAGACAAAGGTCGCCGTAAACTTTCTCAGCATGAGGCCGTAAAGGTTGTAGCAGAGAATATTGGAAATAAAGGTCATGAGGAGAATTCCCTGCGCGAAGGGAAGAAAGCCCGACGGGGAGACGGGGGTGGGGTTCCACGGTTCTACAAGGTAGGAATGGAGCAGGGCGATCAGGCCTCCGATGAGCATGCTAATGCCATTGGCCATGAGCGGGGAGATCGAATCTTTCACGGCCAGGCGCAAGAGGACCCATCCATAGGAAGTGCAAAGCGCGGCAGCCATCATGGCGAGCTCCGGCCAGGAAAGAAAATTCAAACTTGTCAGCAGTTCCCCAGATCCCTTTTGCATGGCGAGAACGGGGAGAAATCCGACAAAGCCGATGCCCATGCCCAGCCATTTTCGCCCGTTCATTTTTTCTTTAAAGTGGAGGTAGGAGAAGAGGGCGGAGAAGAAGGGACAAAGGCTATAGATAAAACAAGTCTTGGCTGCGGTGAGGTGCTGGAGGCTCCAAAACTCAAAGGCATTGGTCAAATAAATACTAAAGATGGCCAGGAGGCAAAGGCCGAAAAACTGTCTGCCAGTGAATTTAAAGGAGCTTCGGTTTCGGATGAGAAGGTAGCCGAGGAGCAAAATGGCCGCTAAAAGCATGCGGGAAGCGGTCAAGAATAGGGGAGGGGAATGCTCGAGGGCCAGCTTTGCAAAGGAAAACATGCTGGACCAGGTGGCGTACATAAAGATGAGGATCGCGATCGACATAGGAAGGAGAATACAAGGAGCGCCCTTAAAAAGCCAAGAAGGATTTTAGCGAATAAAATATTTACTCCGTTATGGGGAAAACCCCTGCAATCGAGTCAATAAAACCTGGGTCTCTAGCGAGAAATTGTCCGTAGGCTTGGATGTGTTCATAGAAGGATTTAGTCTCGGGGCCCATTTGCCACTCTGTCTGGATATCATAGGTTTGGAAGATCAGCGATGCCCATGCTCTCCAGTCTAAATTATCTATAGAAACTCCCAGATTGGCGAGCGAGGGGCGTACCACCCCATTTTCCTCCTGGTATGGGGTGGCTCGGAATGGCTCCAGGTAATTCGGACATAAAACTTTATGAGATTGTCGAGTGAGAAGACAGCGAAGAACAGTGCATGCTCCAATCCATCTATAGACTTCAAACGCACCGCCCATCCCTCCTTCCGCGAGTAACTTTTTGGCATAAGCCACTTTCTCAGGCGGAAGAAATTTAAATGCGACATCGACGGCTCCTCTTAAGTATTGATCTTTATCCACCTTGAAAGGAGACAATGTGAATTGAATCCGAAGATTTTCTCTAAAGTCGATCTGCATCGCTTGATGAATTTCCTCTGCAGTGAGAATCCTGCCTGGAGGAACTGGAGGGATTGGATGAGGAGCAGTTGAACAAGCTAGCTCGGGGAAAAGAGGAAGTTGGCCCACTGCTGGAGCTGCTGCAATTGGGCTTAAGGCTGCGGGTGGAGGAAAGGCTCTTGCAATGGCTTGGATGAAAAGGGGATTGGTAGATAGGCGTTGACCATAGAATTGGATATGTTCATAGAGGCCCTTAGCCATCGGGCCCATCTGCCATGTTATCTGGTTGTTATAGGTTTGAAAGATCAGCGATGCCCATGATTTCCATTCTAAAGTTTCTATAAATCCCCACAAAATTTTGAGGGAAGGCTTTTCTAACCCATTCTCACGGTAGGGATTTTCCCAGTAGGGTTCCAGGTAATTCGGACATAAAACTTTATGAAATTGTCGAGAGAGAAGGCAGCGAAGAAGAGTGCATTCCGCAATCCATCGATTGAGATCGAATTGAGTGCGATCGCCCCCTCCTGCAAGGAATTGTTTCATAGAAGCCACTTTCTCAGGGGGAAGAAATTCGAGTGCGACATCGACAGCCTGTTTTAAACAGTGCTCTCCATCAACCTCAATGGCGTCAGAGTGCAATATAAATTGAATCCGCGGAGCTACTCTAAAGCAGATCTTTTTCGCCTGATCGAGTTCCCCTGCAGTGAGGACCCTCGCGGAAGAAGTGGGGCTGCCGCTTGCAACGGGTGGAGGAGGGGGAGGAGGCAAAGAAATTCTTTTCCAACATCTACACGCCAGGCTGATGGGGATGAGAAGCAGCTCGAAGACACAGGTCAATAAGAGGAAAAAGGAGATGGCCACCAGGCAAGCAATTTTTTGTGTTAGCCGGAGTAGGGTATTGGCGGGCCAGCGACAAATAACTTGAAGATCTCTCCCAACAGCTCTTGTATATTTGAAGGGTTCATAGCGGGTGAGAGAAAGGGATGGCAAGTTCATCTTAAATGCACTATTCTGTTCCAATGAAAACGAGGGCGAAACCCTACCCGATTTTTGAATTAAGATAAAGTTTTTTATGAATGAACTGATTTTCCTGGGTCATACTCTCTTGGTCGTTGGGTTTGTCTTTGGGGCCCTTCGATTGGGGAAGAGTTCCTTGATCGCCTTGATGGCTTTGCAAGCCGTGCTGGCTAACCTTTTTGTCGTGAAGCAAATGTCTCTTTTCGGCTTTGGGGTGACCTGCTCCGATGTGTTTGCCATCGGGAGCATTTTGTCGCTGAACTTGCTGCAGGAATATTACGGGAAGGAGGCGGCGCAAAAGGCGGTGAATGTCTCCCTTTTAAGCCTTGTGTTTTTTGCCTTGATGTCGCAGATCCACCTTCTCTATTTGCCGACGCAAAGTGATGGGACGCAAGGGGGCTTTCAGGCGATTCTCGGAGCTACGCCCCGAATTGTTTTGGCCTCTATTGCCGTCTTTTATTTCGTGCAGAAAATCGATGTGCGCCTGTATGGCTGGCTGAAGGAGAAATTTGAAGGGAGGCAACTCTCTTTTCGAATGGGAATTTCCCTTTTGTTCTCCCAATTATTGGACACGATCCTTTTTAGCTTTGCGGGGCTTTACGGCCTGGTCGAATCGCTTTTCGATATCATCTTAGTGAGCTACCTCGCGAAATGCCTGATCATCGGCTGCAGCGCAACACTCGTCACATTTTCCAAACGGTTTGTAAAAGATGTTTGAATTAATCCACCGCTCTAAGAAATCGCGTGCGAGGGTGGGGCGGATCACAACTCCCCATGGAATCATCGATACCCCCAATTTTGTCGCTGTGGGGACAAATGGAACGCTGAAAGCCCTCGATAATCAAATGGTCGATTCGATCGGGCTGCAATTGATGTTTTGCAATACGTATCACTTGCTCTTGCAACCTGGCCCCGATGTGATTCGGCGCGCGGGGGGCCTCCATCGCTTCATCAACCGGAAAATGCCGATCATCACCGATTCGGGCGGCTTTCAGGTCTTTTCGCTCGCCTATGGATCGGTCGCCGATGAGTTGAAGAGCCGCGGCGCCAA
>DATIHQ010000100.1:0-9100 GCA_035480535.1 Chlamydiales bacterium | reverse complement strand
GCGCACTCCCATTTTCTTTTCCGGGACGAGTCCAAGAACACGGCCGATGAGATCGTAGTCGGCGACTTCGGTGATCTCCACTTCGTAGAGCTTGCCAAATTCAGTGACTTTACGCCCATCGTTGATGATGATCTGCCCATCGATTTCAGGGCATTGCCCTGTGTAGCGGGCGCGTAGCAACAGTTCCGATTCAGGATGGAATCCCTCGACGATGGCCTTGAGTTTGCGCCCAATCATCTGCTGGCTTCGTTTGTGAACCATCTTTTGCTGCGCCGCGGCGAGCTTTTCAAAGCGGGCCTGTTTCACCTCTTCAGAAATCTGATTGGGGAGGCGAGCCGCATAGGCTTCCTTCTCGAGAGAGAATTTAAAAATCCCCACATTGTCGAGCGGCACCTTTTTAACAAAGTCGACCATCTCTTCAAACTGCTCTTCCGTTTCTCCTGGGAATCCCACCATTAGGCTCGTTCGGATGACGACCTCTGGCACTTCCGCGCGCAGTTTTTGCATAATGGAGAGAATTTCTTCCTTGGAAGTCGTTCTGTGCATCGCCTTGAGCATTTCATTGTTGATGTGTTGGATCGGCATATCGAGATAGGGACAGATGCGGGAGTCGCTCTTAATGATCGCAATCAATTCCTCATCGATCTCATCGGGATAGAGATAGAGAAGGCGGATCCAGAAATCTCTTTTCACTTGCAACATCTCGCGCAGCAATGCGGCAAGAGCCCCTTTTTCTTTTCGATCTTTGCCAAAATCTCCCAGATCTTGCGCGATCAGGATGACTTCAAAAACACCTTGAGAGAGGAGCGCGTTGAATTCCTTCAACACCTGTTGATTGGTTTTACTCTTCAGCGGACCCTTAATCGTGGGGATGATGCAAAAGGCGCACCGTTTTTTACACCCTTCGGCGATCTTTAGATAGGCGTAATGTTTGGGCGTAGAGAGCATGCGGGGAATTTCGCCCCATTCGAGGTAGCTGCGCGCAGACGTCACCGCTTCGCCCTGCTCCCCTGCGCGAACCGCATCGAGAATTTTTTCCACATCGCCGGAGCCGAGCATGTAGTGAATCTGAGGGAAATGTTCTTTCAATTCTCCGCTATGTTTTTGAACCATGCAGCCGGCGACGATGACCTTTGCCTCTTTTTTCTTTTCAGAGAAAAGATCCCGAATGGTCTGAATTCCCTCTTGGCGGGAAGATTCCAAAAATCCGCAGGTATTCACCACGAGATAATCGGCTTCTTTCGCGACCGGTGTGATCTCATACCCCGCCTTGAGCAGAATGCCGATCATCACCTCGCTATCCACCAGGTTTCTGGCGCAGCCAAGGCTGGTAAAGTGAAATTTGTTTTTAAACAGGTTGAGGCTAAGCATGTGGAGAATTATACGTTGTGCTATTTTGGAAGGCAAAAAGAAAATATGATTTCTTACCTATTTCGAAAGGCCCTCATCCTGATCGTCTCCCTTTGGTGCGTCATTACAGGCACTTTTTTCCTGATGCACGCCATTCCGGGGGACCCCTTCATTGGGGACCGGGTGATCCCGGAAGAGGTCATGCGCTCCCTCTATGCCTATTATGGACTCGATCAATCGCTCTGGGTACAATATACAAAATATTTGAAAGGGATCTTTTCTGGCGAGCTAGGCCCCTCCATCATCTATCAAGGGCGCAGCGTCAATCAATTCATTCGGGAGGGATTCCCCATCTCTATGCAGCTGGGGCTGCAGGCCCTCTCGATCGCCGTCCCCTGCGGCATTCTTCTCGGCACATGGGCTGCCATCAAAAGAACTCAATGGCAAGATAGCCTGGCGATGGTGATCTCCACTTTGGGCGTTTCAGTCCCCAATTTTGTCCTCTCCAGCCTGCTTCAATTCCTCTTTTGCGTAAAACTCCATCTCCTCCCCGTCGCCCGCTGGGGCTCTTTTGAACACACCATTCTCCCCACCATTGCTCTCGCAGCCCTGCCCACCGCATTTATTGCGCGCCTCACCCGATCCAATATGGTGGAAGTGCTGCAGCAAGATTATATCCGGACGGCTCTTGCAAAAGGGCTTCCTCTCTTTCGGATCTCCATTTATCATGGACTCCGCAATGCGATCTTGCCGGTCATTACCTATTTAGGTCCGGTGACGACGCAAATTCTTACGGGAAGTTTTATGGTTGAGAAAATCTTTGCGATCCCGGGCCTCGGCCAATGGATGATTCATAGCATCAATGGCCGCGACTACCCGATGATCATGGGCCTCACGATTTTCTTTAGCAGCTTTCTGATGATCTCGATGTTTTTGGTCGATATCCTCTATTCGCTTCTCGACCCGCGGATCCGGATCAAGCCGGAGATCTCCCATGCTTGAAACGCCTAGCGTAGGGTATCTGGAAGATGCCTGGGATCGCCTCCGCTCCAACCCAGCGGCGCTATTTGCCCTTTCAATTCTCTTCTTTTTTTTCATCATGGCGCTCTTCGGCCCCCTCCTTTCTCCCTACTCTTATTCTCAAATCCAACTCGAACTAAAGAACACCGCCCCCTGCGCTCAATTTTGGTTTGGCACCGATGAGCTGGGGCGCGATCTCTTCACCCGCATTTGGTGGGGCGCCCGCATTTCTCTCTTCATTGGCATTACAGCGGCCACCATCGATCTCATCATCGGCGTTGTTTGGGGATCTATTTCTGCCTATGCAGGCGGCAAAATCGATGAATTTATGATGCGCATTTGCGACGTCCTCTACGCCATCCCCTATCTTCTCGTCGTGATTCTTCTCACCGTGATCCGCGGATCGGGCATTGCCACCATTCTCATTGCGATGACGATCACTGGCTGGATCAATATGTCCCGCATCATGCGAAGTCAAATCCTCCAGCTCAAGCAAAGCGATTACATCACTGCAGCCCGCTCCATCGGCGCCTCTCCCCTTCGCATTCTCTTTCGCCACCTCATCCCCAACGCCATGGGCCCCCTCATCGCCGCCATGACGCTCACCGTCCCCACCGCCATCTTCACCGAAGCCTTTCTCAGCTTTCTGGGCCTCGGCGTGCAAGCGCCAGCAGCTAGCTGGGGAGTGATGGTGAACGACGGCCTCAGCGCCATGCGCTATTATCCCTGGAGGCTATTCTTCCCGGCCTTTATGATCACGCTCACGATGCTATCGTTCAACCTGCTCGGCAATGCGCTGCGCGACGCCCTCGACCCAAGGCTCCGCCGATGAAAAAACTGCCGCTTCGCGAAGCGTTATTTTTTTATCCTGCATATCCTGCCGCGAAGCGATCCTGCATATCCTGTACCCTGCTTCAAACAACAGGCCTGAGGCAAGTACATACAGGCTTGTTACCTGAGCCAAATTACAGGATATGCAGGATAAATTTATTATTTTTCCCTTCCTCCGTGGTGAACTATGAGTGAATTGTTACGGGTTGAGGAGTTGCGGGTGGCGTTTTCCGTGCAGGGACGGAAGCTGCTGGCTGTGCGGGGCGTGAGCTTTAGCGTACGGGAGGGAGAGGCCGTTGGCATTGTGGGTGAATCGGGATGTGGGAAAAGCGCGACCGTACAGGCATTGACGCGATTGACGGATGCAGAAGTGAGCGGGAAGGTGTGGTTCGAGGAGGAAGATCTTTTACAGAAAAAGAACCTTCGGGAGGTGCGGGGGCGGAAGATCGGCATGGTTTTCCAAGATCCCATGACTTCACTGAATCCGACGATGAAAATTGGGGCGCAGATTGGAGAGGGGTTGATTTTCCATGGGATTTGCAGGAGGAGGGAGGCAGTTGAGAGAGCGATTGAACTGCTGCGATTGACCGGCGTGCCTGAACCTGAAATGAGAGCGGGGCAATATCCCCATGAATTAAGCGGCGGATTGAGACAGCGGGTGACGATTGCCATTGCTTTGGCCTGCAACCCGAGGTTGCTCATTGCAGATGAGCCGACGACGGCGCTGGATGTAACGATTCAGGCCCAAATTTTGGATCTCTTGAAGCGGCTGCAAAAACACTTTCAGATGAGTTTGCTATTGATCACGCATGATTTGGGAGTGGTGGCCTCCATTTGCGAATGGGTTTTGGTGATGTATGCGGGAAAGATCGTAGAACAGGGGTCGGTGGAAGATGTGCTGCTTAGACCCAAACATCCCTACACGCAAATGTTATTGCGCTCGCTCCCGCGAAAAGGAGAGGCGCTTCAAGTGATTGAGGGAGTGCCGCCCAATCTTGGATCGCCCATTGTGGGATGCGCATTTAGGGAGCGGTGCCCTTTAGCCCTCCCCATTTGTAATCAGGAACCTGTATTTGGGAAATCAGCTGCCTGTTGGAGGGTAGAATGAGCGAGCTGCTGCGCGTGAGAAATCTCTCCAAAATCTACTCTGTCGGGAAGAGAACGCTCAAGGCTGTCGATACGGTGAACTTCTCAATCGAAAGAGGAGAAACGCTCGGTTTAGTGGGAGAATCGGGATGTGGAAAATCGACGCTGGGGCGGATGCTTCTGGGACTAATTCCTCAGAGCTCCGGGCAGATCTTTTTCGATGGCGAAGAAGTTGGGTTGAAGCGGGATCGCTCTTTATATCGCCGCATGCAAATGATCTTTCAAGATCCCTTTGCCTCTTTAAATCCCCGCATGTCGGTGGGAGAAATCCTCAACGAGCCGCTGAAAATCCACGGCCTAAAGCGCGAGATCGATGAATTGCTCGATCTCGTGGGCCTTCCCCGCCAGGCCAAGAGTCGATATCCCCATGAATTTAGCGGCGGGCAAAGACAGCGCATCGGAATTGCCCGCGCGCTCGCCCTCAATCCCGAATTCATCGTCTGCGATGAGCCCATTTCTGCTCTTGACGTTTCCATTCAGGCGCAGATTGTCAATCTCCTTCTGCGCCTACAGAAAGAGCTTCACCTCACCTATCTTTTCATTGCCCACGACCTGGCCATGGTGAAATACCTCTCCACCCGCGTCGCCGTGATGTATCTAGGAAAGTTTGTTGAAATTGGCCCCACAGAGCAGGTCTACTCCAATCCCCTTCATCCCTACACGCAAGTGCTCCTTTCTTCTGTTCCTCTGTCAGATCCCATTCAAGAGCGAAAGAGAACAGCGATTCCCTTGCAAGGAGAGCCTCCCTCTCCCCTCAATCCTCCCAAAGGCTGCGCCTTTTGCACTCGCTGCCCCAACGCCCTCCCCCAATGCCACCGCGAAACGCCCAGATTGAGAGAACTTAAGTCGGGGCATCAAGTTGCGTGTCATCTAGCTGAAAATCTATTGAACAAAAATCGGACCTCCATGGATTTGAGCTTGATTAGCCCAATTCGGCAGACGATCGTTTAGATCTTCAGGCGACATATTTTGCAGCACAGACCAAAAACGTTTTCCTGGTGTACCACTTGAATGCATTGCATCTGCCAAAGAATGAGGACAAAGAGAAGTATCCACCATTCTAAGATATTTCAGGGTGTCGGTAATCTGCTTGGGAGAAATTGATCCAGCAGATTTAATTCCTCTGAGATAATCAATCAACTTCTCAATCCTCGCCCTCTGTTGATCATCCGCTATCGCTCCTGCAAAATTCGTATTGATTAAACAGGCTGCCAATTCTTCCTTGCTAGGACCATTGAGAACAAAATCGATTTCCCTCATCACTTCATCTTCATGGCCTTTAATCCATTCCAGTTCCTGTTTAATGGGACTGAATCTCGCCGTTTCAATTAAATTGCCAATCTCTCCCATTAACTTGGGAGTAACCTTAACCCCTTTCAGCGTGAAAAACTCCACAAGCTTTTGAAATTCTTTTTCCTCATCCCCTGATGGCGAAATCCCTGCAGCAGTGACAGTATATCTTCGGCAAATCGGGGTCGCTGTGCGCGGCAACATGGGCTGTTGCATCAACAACCGAGTGCATTGATCCACTTTTTTTGCTGAATCGAATTGCACGTTGAAGCGCAGTTTACGCTCATTCCACTGCGAGCGACAAAGAATCCGCACAGAGTGCTGTTTCCGATCCACTTGGAAGCTTTCCATTGTGTGGATCGGAATTTGACTGTTTTCGTAAGTGAGAAATTGACCGTTGACTTGAACCATACAAGCCTCCCTTTAAAAAAAGATTAAAGGAAGGCTATGTTTTCGATTAATTTCTTGTCAAGGAACGAACCGCTTTGTGTCGAATATTTCATTAAACAGCCCGCAGACTCTCTGGAGAGCTGTTTGATTAGCCCCCACTAAAAGAGCCACCACATCGTGATATTCGTTTTTTTCTTTTTCAGTTATATCGTTTGAATCTTCTTTTTTATTCGGGTCTACCTTATTCGGGTCTACTACCACCCAATCTGAATTACTCTTTGGACGATCGCGATAGGCTAAGTGCCCTCCAAGATACATGTGAAAATGGACATCTACTTCATTCTGTACGCTTCTAAAAAACATTCCCAATTCCCGAATTTTAGAGATATTGCAATTTGTCTTATCGACCGTTTGCTCTAAAAAAGAGTATCTCCTACCTTCTTCAAAAGTGAGAACAATTTGGCAACATTTTCTTCCCACTCCATTTGTTGTTTTAGAAATTCTAACTTTATCCAGACCTAATGGATTTTCTGGATTATATGTGTGTTTAGGAGCCTTGCATTGATCTAGGGGACCTCTCGGTGGGGGGGAACGTCTTGTTGCCGCTGCCATATAATTTCACCTGTTTTAAATTAAATTGAGCAACAGTTTACAGGAGATTTTGATTTTATTCAAGAACCTATCCGCAATGTCGGGTAAAAAAGATGTGCGGAGATTTCGAGATGATTTTTGCACCACATTGCGGACAGGTTCATGCTTTACAAAAGAGAACGCGGCAGGGAGCTTTCTTAATGAGATTATTGGCTTGGGAGACGAACTCATCGCGGTGTTTGATTTCCTCGTCGCTGGCGCCAAGGACGATGAGATCGTAGCCATTGGCGTCGATGAGATCGAGGAGGGCGCCATCAATGGAGCGGGCTTTGATCAGCTTCAATTGAATCGTCAGGTGATTTTCGCGGGCCACCGCCTCGGCCCGTTTTAGGGCCTCTTCCCCCATTTCTTCGCGGCTTTGCAGCGGCGCGTGCATGGGAAGAGAGTGGGGAATTTCAATCACATGAACAGCAGTGACCTTTGCGTGGAATAGTTTCGCCAATTGACAGGCCGTTTGCAGCGCTTCCGTATTTCCCGCAATGCGCGCGAGAACTAGAATGTGTTCAATTTCCATGGGGGCATGTTCGGCAATTTTGATCTTTTCAATCTGGAGCTGCGCCATCGGCGCGAGATGTTTTTTTCTTCGATAGGCAAAATACATCACAAGCCCGAAGAAGATCCAAATAAACCCTAAATTCCGCCCCTCTGGTTTTGTGATGACCACCACGCACCAAACGATGAGCGTCGCAAGAGCGCCGATCATGGCCGTGACAGGGAGCGATTTACCCCGTCCAATGGGGATATTGAGGGGAACTCGATAGGGGCGCTCTAAATTGGGCTTTCTGCAGCGCAAGACCAAAAGAGACATATGAGCCGAGAAAAAGGCGATCTGCGCGCCAAAGTTATAAAGGTCAGCTAAGAATAACATGCGGCCGCGGCTTGCGAGCACAATCAAAGAGGCGAGAATGGCAAAAAATCCCAGCGAAATATGGGGCGTTCGATAGCGGGGATGCACTCGATAGAAAAAATGGGGCACCTGATAATATTCCCCCATCGAAAACATCAAGCGTGAACAGCCGATCAATCCCGCATTGGCTGCGATGAGAAGGATGATTGCCCCAATCAACCCAAACCAGGGGGCCAATAACTTACCCCCAATCGGGAAATTGGCTACGATTCCTATGATTGGATTTTGCAAATAAGTCGTCCCCAATTCATGAGGATCCACAACGGAAAGCCCAACGACAGAAATGCCAAAATATAAGACGATCAAGGTCGTCATGGTCCATTTGATCGCTCGGGGCACATTGATCCCCGGCTTTTTCGTCTCTGCTGCTAATTGCGTAATCGCTTCGATTCCCGTGTAGGCCACCATCGCCATCGCCGTTCCCTTTAGAAATTCCCACCAATCGGGAGACCAATCTTCGGCCACGCCGATCCGAATATGGCTGAAAACATAGGGCAAGTTCAAAAATAAGATTGCTGCGGCCAGAATGATAAAAACTTGGGATACAATCGTGATGATGGCCAAATAAAGACTAAAGCGGCCCGAATGTTTCACCCCAATCAAATTCAAATAAAACAAAAACCCAATGATCCCGACCGTTAACCCCAAATGGACATACACATCGGTAAAGCCCGGCACGCCAAAAAAATCAAAAATGCCATTTAAATAAGGGGGGACGGCAAAGGCAGAAATGGCGATGGTGACAATGTAATCGAGCAGAAGCCCCCATCCTGCAATAAAGGAAATGAGATCATTGAATGCATGGCGGGAAAAAGTAGCCGAACCGCCTGGCTCAGGAAAAGTCGCTGACAATTCAGAATAAGTGAGCCCTGTGCAGATGAATACAAAGCCTGCAATGGCCAACGCCAGCGGCGTCGCCCCTAATGCATAGAGCGCCGTCGCCCCCAAGGCATAGTAGATAGAAGAGCCCACATCGCCATAGCCCACCGCAAAAAGATCCACAGCGCCCAGCAGCCGCTTTAAGCTCTTCTTCTCAAAATGAACGACGTGCTCCGAAGACTCCTTCATATCCTCAAAATGAAATATGAAAGATTAAAAATAAATCTTATAATGGGTTTATTGACCCAAATGGTCTAATAATCCTTCGGAACAATCGAGGATCATTTCCATTACATCGTCAAAACCATCCGCGCTCATGTAGTAAGGATCGGGAATCTCTTTTCCCTTAAACCCACGACTGAATTCCGTTGCCAGCCTCACTTTTGCATGATGTTCCTTCTTCCCCGTCCGCAGCTTCAGCTGTTCAGAAATATCCCTACTGACAGTCAAGATTAGATCAAACTCATCGAAGAAGTGATCTTGGAATTGTTGCGATCGATGATCGATCAGAATGCCCCGTTTCTTGGCCGACTCAAACGTTCTTCGATCGGGATGTTCACCCAAATGGGCCCACCCCACTCCGCAGCTATCGATGTGGAGTTCAACGCCCCGTTGAGCAGCCAAATGTCGCAGCGC
>DATIHQ010000099.1:0-2859 GCA_035480535.1 Chlamydiales bacterium | reverse complement strand
TCTTTTCTATACGGACTCTTCGCCCCGCAAACCAATTAGCGCAGTTAGTCCCATCGCTTTCGGATTGTACTAAATGGAATAGATTTGCTACGCTGCTCGGGAAAAATCTTTAATTCATAAATGACCTCTTTTCCCATCAACGACATCAAGAAAATGATCATGGAGTACATCCCCAAGCAATGTGGAAGTTTGGCTACTATCAATAAAGAGTGGAAAGTCTCAGCCGAGGAAGATGGCATGAAATTATGGAGACAGATTGAGCAAATTCCCAATGTCGCCTTTATTGCCAAACACTCCGCTGCTATCCAAAACGCGACAACAGCCAAGGGAAAAATGAAGGCGTTGGGCGCTGTTCTGTATCATACAACTTGGGCCCGTCTACCACGATGGAATCTGCAGAACTTGGGCGATCACTCAGCCCTTCTGAATGGATTTAAAGAATTGTCAGATGCCATGAGATCCGAACAACTACTGAGTACAGCCATATCCAGACGCGACTTCACTCTTTTTGAAGCAATCGACCTCAAAATGTTTTCTCCTGAATCGATCGAGGGAACCCTGGCAACCACCCTAGATCCTGACAAAATGGACTACCTGGCAAAACTCATACCTCATGCGCCTCCAGATGCTCTATCGAGAATGCTGACTAGGGCAGTTGAGGGCTCTCGGCGGGGCGCCGCGGAACAAATCCTCGCAAGTAAAAAGCGATTCTCCGTAGATCTAGCTTTGAAAGCCGCTGCTGCTAGCCAGCCAGCCTATATACCCCTGATCTGCGAGAGTGGCAAACCATTCAGTACGACCTATTATCCCTTAAGAGATGATTTCTATAGAGGGGAAAATTCCTCTAAGGCTGCGGGTTTGCAAGACGCCCTGTTCGCAGCCGTTGACGCAAATACCATGAGCGGTATCGAGGCGCTCTTAGCACACTTCTCTCCCAGTTTGGATATGTTAAAACATGTCAGGGATCGAGCCCGTCTCGTCCATATTTACCATCTGGTAAACGACAACCCGCCATTTGCAGGTCGAGCCGCAGATGTCTTTAGAACACTTTATTCCTCATCCGGAAATTTGTTGCAAAGAGAGGCGATTCGCGCTGCCTTACCACGCAGATATACAGAAGATAGAGAGAGATTACCCAATCTGGTTTGTGAAACTCCCAGAGGAGATCACGACTTGTGGCCAATGATCGAACGACTCAACCGGGAAATTGCTACCCGTTTTCCAGGAGAACCGCCAGAGCCACAACCGACCCTAGCTGAATATCAGCCCGATCCAGTAGATAGATCAGACGGGCATCTTGGACGCATGATGGGTCTATTTTTCATGACGGGTCTACTTTTCCAGTATCTCAAAGGCCCACGAAGCTAATTAACCCGCTAGACAAAGCGGGTTAATAAACTAGCGGTATGTTTTCCGGAGAGAGATGGAGAAGAAATTCCTCGACCGGGATAACGGGAAAGCCCTTGTAGCTCTCCCTCCGTTTTCCCATGTTGACAATGCAACATTTCGCTTCTGGATACTCTTCTTGGAAGGCCGAGAGTCCCCGGATGTCGTCTGGAGATAAATGGGTCGATCGTTTGACCTCAATAGCCCAAAAACCTCGGGGACCATAAATGATAAAATCCACCTCAAGTCGAGTCGCCGTATGCCAAAAGGAGAGTGTGTGCTTTTCTTTCTGATATTGCACCCATGTGCGAAGATGTTGAGCGACAAGTCCCTCTAGGGCGCTCCCTTCGATTTCGCTGTCTACATCGAGGATCCCTCGAGGCCGAAGCGCCCGAAAAATACCGACGTCAAAAAAATAGAACTTCGAATGGGCAATGAGTCTCCTCTTCGCTCTGCGACTGAAGACGGGCAGAGAAAATGCGAGCAGGAGATCCTCCAAAATCTGCAGGTAGTTGTCGACAGTAGCTCTTTTGACACTCGACTCGCGGCTGATATCCGTTGTTGTCCAAATAGAGGCGTAGGAAAAACTAGCGATTTCTAAAAACCGGGCAAAATCGGTGATCTGCCGCACCAATCCTTCAGCTTGCACCTCTTCGCGTAAATAGAGAGTTAAGTAATCGCTGAGGCGCTGCGCCGGATTTTGCGACTCCCAAATCAGAGGAATCAGCCCCACTTTGAGAGCTTTTTCCAAGGAAAATTGATCCTTTAACTCAGAGGCGAGAAAAGGGCCCATCTGGTGGAGAAGTGCCCGGCCGCCCAAGAGATCGCTCACCGTCCTGCGCAATTTCCGGGCGCTACTTCCGGTCATGATAAACTGAATGCCCCTCTTCTCCTCGATCAGTGCATGGATCTCCGGTAGGAGATTGGGCGCCCTCTGGATCTCATCCAGGATAAGGGTTTGCCCAGGTCTCATCCCTTCAACCACGTCCCTGATCCTCTCGGGGAAAGCGCTATAGCGGCGCTCCTCTTCACCTAAAAGTAGATCGATCCGCACCGCTTCTGGATAGTTCTTAAGGAGCCAAGTCGACTTCCCTGTCCCCCGCGGGCCCAGCAAGAAATAGCTCTCAGATGAGGGGTCCAAAGACCGTTCTGTGTAATCTGCTACCATAGTTGGCATTTTACATTGCAAAATGCAATTTGCGATAGCATTTTTACAAAGTACTGATATTTAGTTATTTATAAAACCTTGGGATGCGCTCGTTGAATAGGCAGAGCACTTCGTAGGGGATCGTATCGCAAAGATGGGCAATTTCAGTGAGTTTGATCTCCTCATTGCCTTGTTTGCCGATGAGGACCACCTCGTCGCCCACATAGACCTCGTTGTCCCCCACATCGACCATAAACTGATCCATGCAGATCGCCCCCGCGATGGGGAACCGTTTGCCGCGGATGAGGACTGAGCCGCGGTTGGAG
>DATIHQ010000098.1:0-10294 GCA_035480535.1 Chlamydiales bacterium | reverse complement strand
CTTCTCCATTCCTATGAACGGGAGGGCGATCTGATCTTCGCCGCCGTCGGCAAGCTGCAGTTTGAAGTGATGCAATACCGGCTGAAAGACGAATATGGGGTAGAAACCATTCTCACTCCCCTTCCCTATCAATGCAGCGCCTGGATTCTCGGCGACATGAAAACCTTTGAAAAAACGACCACCTGCCTTCTCGTGCAAGACAGAAAGCGGCACCCGATGGTCCTCTTCACAAATCAATGGGAAAAGCAATACTGCATGAAACAAAATCCCAAACACCAATTCGTCGATGTGCTCGCCTAATTCTCAACCCATTTCAAGCCTGTTAAAAGAGAAACGTCGACAAAATTCTCCCGGCTATATTCAAAATCGGAAAATCCAATTCTCTCATAAAATTTTCGCCCCCCTTCATTGATCTTGCGGATCAATAGGCGGATCTCATGGACATTTGGATATAGATCTTGAATGCAAAACGTCAACTGTTTCCCTACGCCCCTATTCCATTCGTCTGGATCGACTGCGAGGAGATTCATATAGGCTGCCCCTTCTGTTTCTAGCTCGAACGTGGCCCAGCCCAAAAGCTTCTCCCCTTCGAATGCCTGCACCCAAATCAGTTTTCCATGCTTGTAGTGTTCCAGTTCGCTATCGAAATAATTTTCGTAAAAGCGCCTCACATCGCCGATCGATTTAAACTCAGGACTGAGATCCACAAGGGGCACATCTTCATATCCCCTCATGAAACTTCTCACTAAAACATCCTTCCCCTGCACTAAGTCAATGTCCTCAACCGATTTCACAGGGACAATACGGACGTTGCCAAATACCGAAGCGACCAGCAACAAAAAGCTCAGAACATAGGAAAGCATAAACACTCCATTTAAAAGGGGGCTATGCTATCGGGAACGACTGGTTTTAGGGAAGAGAAAACCTGCGGTCATTTCCTTAAATATTCTTGCCGAAGGGAAAGCAGAGGGCAGCGCCAAAAATGAACCCACCGAAATTCACATCGCGGCGCGGCACTTTTCCATGTTCAGTGTTGTCGAACTCCATCTGGTTGTAGAAATAGTTGGTGAATAGGTCGATATAACAGGAGCGAGGAAGGCGGAGAAGAAGATTGAGTTTAGCGATTCCCCCAGCCCCCCATTTAGAAGTTTTCTGGATCACGTAGGGGGAGAAATCATGTATATGAACATAAGTGCCGGTGGCGCCAAGGCCCAGAAAGAACTCTCCCTTGCGAATGGAGAGGAAATTGCATTTGAGGCCGATCGCAAGAGGAACCATGTCGATCTTCGTGCCATAGTTTCCCCCAACTGAGCTCCCATTTTTCGTAAAGTAATCAGCGCTAAGCCAAACATAGATGTTGCCTTTACCCTGGATGGTCATCTCAAGGCCGTAAAGCCCGCCGGCCCCGTAGATTTCTCTGAATCGATGGTCTTGTGGCCAAAAATAAGCGGCCTTTCCTTCTAGGAAAACTTGATTCGCATAGGCCCCCACCGCCAAAATGAGGAAAAGGGAAATTTCTTTCATTGTCTTTCTCTATTCAAAATTCTGTCATGCCGGAAACATGTTGTAAATAGAATTTGCCGATTGCTAAAAATTTAGCTTGGCGCGCAAAATATTGGGCATGAAACACGTTTTTTCTTATCTGTTCTTTTTTTTCTGCGCTTGTTTAGTACCTCAATCTGTAAATGCCTCCGGAAACTTCGCTGGCATTGTCACAGACTCGGTGACAGGCCACCCGATTTCAGGAGTCTTGGTTATTGCAAACAAAGGGAATCAGCAAAGAGGCTCCACCACAACAGATGAGAATGGAACTTATTTATTCTCTAATCTCAACCCAAGCAACTACACACTCATCGCCAGCGAGCCTGGGTATCGAACACAAGCGATAGGGGCTAGGCTAGCCAATAATGAGACCACCATTGTTAATTTTGCATTGGTGCCAACCGGTGGGACGATATCTGGAACTGTCACCAACGCAACATCTGTACCCATTTCGGGGGCAAGCGTAGAGATCTTTCAAGGACAGACTTTAATTACGACTGCGACGACTGACGGCAGCGGAGCCTATTCAGCGCCTGATCTCGCTCCGGGTGTTTATAATGTAGTCGCTTCAGCTACTGGCTTTCAGACGCAATCTCAGGGGGCTACCGTCCAGCTAGGCCTCGTCACGACAGTTAGTTTTGCATTGATCGTGAACCCAGGTTCCATTTCTGGGACCGTTAAAGACTCTCTTGCAAATCCAATAGAAGGAGCCCTCGTAGAGGTTTTCGATCAATCTATTTTAGTTGGTTTTGCCAATACAGATAGCGGCGGGAATTATACCATTCCAAATCTGCCTCCGAGCCACTATGTAGTGGTTGCGAGTGCGGAAGGATATCAAACGGAAGCCGTGGGAGCCGCCGTCACGAGCGGCATGACGACGACGGTAGCCTTTGTTTTAGCTCAGCCGGTAGGCACAATTGCAGGAACCGTAAGGGATGCTGTAACCCTAAGACCTATCTCAGGCGCTACGATTAATATTTTTAGTGGGGTCACGCTCATTACATCGCTTTTGACAGATCCAAATGGACAGTACGAAGTTCCTGAATTTGCGCCAGGTAACTATACCGTCAGCGCAACTGCGAACGGTTATCAAACACAACTTCAGGGAGCGACCGTCGCTGCAAATACAACGACCACCGTCAACTTTGCTCTTGATTCAGACCCTGGAACGATTGCCGGCCGAGTCACCGATGCCACTACGGGCGATCCCATTGTGGGGGCAACCATCCGTATTTATACTACAGAGATTTTGGTTGCGGCGGCCTTAACAGATTCCGATGGCAATTATGAAATCCCTAATCTTGCCCCCGATACTTACAGTGTAACTGCGTTTAAACCAAATTACCAACTTGGAGTTGTAGGAGCCGTAGTCGTCACAGCCGGACAGACAACAGTTGTAAACCTAGCTCTCGCTTCTAATCCAGGAACGATCTCAGGTACAGTGAGGGATTCTGGGGCTACTCCCATTCCTGGAGCTACTGTAATTGTTCTTCAGGGAACCACACTGGTTAATTCCACTTTGACCGATGTGAACGGGAGCTACACTGTTCCTGGCTTGGCGCCAGGAACTTACACAGTCCTTGCTTTTGCGCAGGGGTACCGAGCGGCCTTTGCAACAAAAACGGTCATGGCAGGAATGACGACAACGTCAGATTTTAATCTTAACTCCCTCCCAGGAGCCATTGCTGGAACCGTCACAGATGGGTGTACAGGAGGCCCATCTCCAGGAACAGTGATCGTAGTGTTGAACGGATCTGCCGTTGTCGGTTTTGGCGTGACTGACAGCAATGGAAGTTATGATATCGATACTCTCGCGCCGGGCAGTTATACAGTAACAGCGGCTAAAAACAAGTTCGTAACCAGCACCTCTTCCGCTACCGTGATCGCGAATCAAACCACAACTGTCAATTTTCTCCTGACGCCTGCGGCGCTCCCTCCGGCGACTCTTTCTGGCTCTACTGTGAAAGATAAATTTCTCACTCAAACGGACTTTGTCCATTCGATTCAATGGGAGGCCAGTCCAGGTTTCTGTGTGACAGGGTATCAGGTTTTCCGCAACGGCGCGTTGATTGCTTTTGTTTCTTCAGCAGACCTATTAAGCTACCTAGACCACAACCGCTACAATCAGACAGACACGTATTCCATCAAAGCGGTGAACTCCTTTGATCTCATCAGCAGTGCAGCGAGCATTACACTCCATTAAAAAGAGGGCTATGCTATCTAAAATGTCTCCTTTCTTTCTAGTCCTCTTCCTCTTCTGCCAACTCGCACTGGCTGAAACCATCGGAATTTTTACCTTGCCCTCTGCAAAAATAGAGTGGGACCCAGAAAGCGTCAAAACCGGCATTACTGGCTCTGAAGAGGCGATCATCTATATCTCTCAAAAACTGGCCAACCTCGGCTATCAAGTCATCGTCTTTGGGAATCCGCCACAAAACTCCTTGCATTCTCGGCCAGAGGCAAACCCTCGGTATATAAAACTGGATCCAACCGCTAAAGTGAATATCGCCATCTCTTGGAGAGCGCCTGAAGTGGCTGCCGCTTTGAGAGCGCGTGCCAGCAAGGTTTATTTCTGGCCCCACGATGTATGCACCGTTCCTCTCACAGAAGCGCAAATTGAGGGGTTTAACGATGTTCTTTGGCTATCTGAATGGCAGCGGCAGCAATGGGTCTCGATCAATCCCAGTTTTGCGCGGTTCACCCACATTTTTGGCAATGGGATCAATCCAGAACAATTCCAGGAAATTCAAGAACGAGAAAATCCCTACAGCTGCATTTACGGCTCCAACTATGCGCGGGGTCTAGAGATCTTACTCAACCTATGGCCGACGATAAAACAGCGATTTCCCCGCGCGACTCTAGATATTTATTACGGCTGGCAGCATTGGGGGTTGCTCTCCTCCCGAAAGGAGGCGAAAATGCGCGCGCAAATTGCGGAGTTAAAGCCCCTTGGCGTTTGTGATCATGGCCTAGTGGGCCATGAGGAGCTCACCAGGGCCTATGAAAAAGCCGCTTTTTGGACCTATCCCTGCATTGCGCCAGAGACCTTTTGCATCACAGCTCTCCGCGCGCAGCTCGCAGGGGCAATCCCCGTCGTGATCGAAAGCTTTGCTTTAAAAGAAACAGTCCCCCACGGATTCCATTGCACAAATCCAAAAAAATATTTAGAAACCCTCCTCCAAGCCATGGAGCACGCCGAAGAAATCTCTCTTCAAGAGCGAAAGGAAATGGGAGAATTCATCCTCCAGCAATACACCTGGGAGAAAATCGCCCTAAAATGGCATGAACTCTTCACAAAGTCTTGAAATTCTTTTCCAACTCCACTCTGATATGAGCGGGAATCGTCTCCTTCTTCAATAATCTCGAAAATAACTGCAGCGCTTCATTTCTGCGGCCGAGCTGCGCTGCGCAGAAAGCCTGTTGGTGCAATAGCCCCCAATCGTAGATCCATTTCTCCACCCAAAGGGCATCTTGAGACATCGGAAGAGCCGCGCCAAATTTCGACACCAGATACCCCATGAAATAATTCTTGGAGCGAATGTAATGATTTGCAAGCATGTGAAGAGGCTCGGCTCTTACGGATCGAAACAGAAAGGCCTTGGTGAGATCATTCACAAAAGCCTCCGAATTTGGCTCTAAAATGTTCTTCATTTGAGCCACTGCATACAGCGAAATGAATACCTCCTCCTCAAATCCCCCCATCCCGGCCCGCTTCTCATAATAGGTCAGCGCTTTTGCATAATTTTGCACATTCAAATAACTTTGGGCCAAATAAAACACATAGCGCGAATTAGTGGGTTCTTTTTCAACCGCCGCCTCTAAAATTCTAGCATCTTTAGCATATTTTTCAGGATCGGCAGAGCGGCTTCCCACATCGCCCGACAAAAGCACATAAAAATCTTCCATTAACCCCACGCTATGCGGCTTAGGGTTTTCTACCGTTTCATGCAAAACCCCCACCCACTTCCAATTGGGGTCATCCCTTATCATCCACAAACGCTGGAAATCGATCGCCCCCTCTGGTTTGCGAAACCTCAGGTGATAGCCATCCTGAGTCAATTTGGGCATCTTAAACCCAGAACCGAAGACAAATTCCTCATCCGCGTCCATGAACAGAATATAATCGCCCTTGCCCCGCGCGAGCTCCAGCGCCTCATTCCGATTGTGGGCAAAATCAACCCACGGCCGCTCATGCAACTCCCCAGGAATATCCCCCATGACTCGTCGTACCGTCTCTTGCGTCCCATCGCTCGACCCCGTATCGACGACCACCCAATAATCGACAATCCCCTTCGCGCTCCTCAGATTCTTCTCAATGATCGAATTTTCATTCTTCACGATCATATTCAAACAGATCGTCTGCCTCGCCTCCAAACACCCGAATGCCAAACACAAAAAGGTTATTCCCCAGAACATGCGCGATAGACCTCTTTTCTATAACTCATATTTAGGCACAACCGTGAGTTATAGAACAAGATTCTATAACTCATCCGCCCAGATATTTCAGACTTAACTCGTTTATAACCAGCGTTTTATATAAACACTAACTCATCCCAGCAAAATTCGCACAGTTTGACGTTTGAATGGCCCGTTGGGCCAACCGTCCGAGACCATTCAGCTCATCGCGGACGAAAGAATCCTGAACTCGATAATCAAGACCCAAGTTCTTCAGCTGTTTTAGGAAGTCTTCGGTTTTATTTTTAAAACTCTTGTAGTCTTGATCGACAAATGTCCTATTTACATTTCCATTGACAGCTTCTAAGAATTGTCCCTTTAACATTTTATCGAGGAAATCGCGAATTGCTTTCTGTGCATCGGACAATCCTTTGCCGGTAGTAACATAGTATGTGATTTTTTTTGCAGTCTCAGTAAATTGCGGATCAGAAGCAATTTGATTGAGTTGTTTCAAAATCGTCAATTGAGTGTTTTTCTCAACACGTGTTGCCATGTTTAGCCTCTGAATTAATTTGCTGGGCAGCAGTCTATAGAGAAAATGGAATTATTTCCAGCTCTAAGCAAAAAGTAAATAGAGCGAGATGCCAAAGCAGATCCAAACTTGGAGGTGCAGGAGGACGTGAAGTGTGTTCGGCACCACATTGTCTCCCCGCGGCGGAAGGAAAGAGTGGGTATTCCGGTATTCTTCAAAGCCTGCCTTATTTCCTTGCAGCAAATAGCCGCCCCCAAAATAGGGAATCCACCAAGCAGTAATGGTGCCAAAAGTCATGAGGCCATAAAGGCCCACAAAAACCAGCCGCGCCCAAAGGGTCAGAGGGAAGAAAAAAACAATCGCCAGCGGGATGAGGACAAGCGCTCCATTGACCACCGATCCAATGAGGCGAAACTTGAATGTGTGGGCTTTCTTGAGCGCCTCGAGATCGGTGAAAGGAGGCAGATCAATCCAATCGTGCAGGATCATGAAAAAGAACAGGACAACCTGAATCGCAATGAAAAAGGTAATCATAAACGATGAGATTTAACCAAAACTGCCCTTTCCCCTCAAGAATTTAAGGAACAAAAGGCTGCGATGCTCTGAAATGCGAAGGGATCTTGCCAAAGGAGCATATGGCTGCCCTCAAAGAATGTGAGCCGTGCGCGGGGAATCTGACGCCACAAAGCCATTTGATTTTCGACAGGCGCTGTCTTATCATACCGCCCTCCAGCAATATAAACTGGCATCCTGAGATTCGGCAGCCTCTCGAACGTGTTGTGGAGCTTTCGCGCGGCAATCTGCCGTTCGCTAAATAATTTCCTCTGTGGATTTTCTGCGCCCAATCGAAATACCTCTAAATAAGTCTTGTACTGCTGCTTATAAATCTCCGTCTTTTTCCAACTCAAATCTGTGTATCGCGCATCTCCGCACCGCACCCAAAAGTCAGCGCGCTGCTCGAGAGTCATTTTTGAAATATCATGCTCGTGAAAGGGAAAAGAAGAACCTCCTTCGCCGCCTGAGCTGGTCACGACAAGCACCAGCCTCTCCACATAGGCCGAAAACTGAAGGGCAAACTCCTGCGCGATCATCCCCCCGAACGATTCCCCTACACAGTGGCATTTTCCCCAGCCGATATGATCGAGCAACTGCTTCACATCTTTCGCACAATCGCGCATTGTGGGCTCCTCATCGGGAGAAGTGGACTGTCCGATCCCCCTTGGATCGAAACTCAGCACCTCGAACTGCTCAACAAGAGGGCTCTGAAAAACATTGAGTTCTTGCCGAAGATCGCTCGCCATTCCTGGGATAAACACAAGGCGGGGGCCAGTCCCCTGAATTTTGTAATGAAGCCGGAGCTGGTTAGAAGTAAAAAAGAGCATATTCCTCAAGACTTAGGCACACGCACGAGGGCGTTTAGCAACATGTGTGCCGGGCAGCGTCAACGGTCTTCTTGCTTTAGGAGAGGGGGTTTTGTACTCCTTAACAATGCCCTCGATGTCAAACTCTCGAAAGGCATCGCGGAAGACCTGGTTATTCATCTTTAACTTCTCCAGAACAAACAAACGAATGCACAGTTCTGTCGTTGGGTTAATCTTTCCCGGCTTATTGCCCATTTTTTCCCACATCAAAACAGCGACATGAGTCACACCAAAATGCTTTCCAAAATTCTCAAGTGTCATCTCAAAATAAGCCCGAATAAAATGGACCTCATTTCCCGTCAGCGCAACAGGTTTATGCGCCAATGCTACGAGAACCTGTTTTTGCAGCTTGTTGTAATCGATAGCGGGAGTCCAAACGCCCCTCTTGTTCACCAGAGGAACGTTGATCAGAACAACGGGAAATCCCAGTCCTTCGTAGACGAATCGCTTCGCCTTTTTCGTTTTCATATCTCCCTCAAGCTATCTCGATTACTGTGATAATTAACATATCCTCTTTATCGAAAGCAACAGCTATCCGAATGTCCCTCTCATCGACAGTTTTCCCTCGGATTGAGTAAGTCCAATCCTTATGCTCTGGATGATATTGATCCTTCTGCTTTTCGTGATAGCCCTGTTGCACAACATGACGAATATGCGCCAAGCTAATCCGGCGCTGAGATTTTCTCAACACCGCATGTGTCGTATCGTAGTAACGACCTGTCTCCAAGCATCCTTTTGCTTTCTTCAGAACATCAGCGATTTTAGATGGCCGTTTCACGCCTTGCCCGAACTGTCAATGCGGAAGGATTGTAAATCACTTACATTTTGTTAGGCAAGTAATTTTGAACTCTGAATACTCTTATCGCGTCTCTTAGGACCTTTTTTTGGCTTGAAAAGCCGCTTCGATGACAGTGTAGGCTTCTGCTATGATTCGCGAATGTTGTTTGACTAGAGTAAACTCTAGAAAGATCTCTCCATCCAGTGTGGGGATCTCTATTCCCGCGATTGGCGCAACATTGTATATTCTGAGGATAGAACATCGATGCTCGGCAGCTATTTTTGCTTGGTATGTGAGGTGCTGGTCCATCGGGAAATGGCGTCCTTGGGAAAAGGCCTCAAGTGCGGGATCGCCCTGTTTCGGACTTTGACCGGTCCATGCAGTGTAGCAGTACAAACTAGAGAAGCTCTCTTTCTGGAGGTCCGTCTCCCCAGAAGGCTTATCTATACACCGATGAGCTGCGTCCTTGTGTCTGAATGGGAGAAGAGCTAAGACCACGGGACAGAGTATCGCAAGGCGACTCTTGTCGACGTAGTTTAAAAACCAATCAGATGTAATGCAGGCGATAAACTGGCCGATCACGTTGAGATAGGCTCTGATCTCATGCACGTAGCCGGATCCCAGTCTTGATCTTCCTTCCCCTCCGCTCATACGGGAAAACAGATCTACTAACATTCTCTTTTCTATTTGTTTCAAACGCCCGTGGTGGTATTCCAGGCCATCGAGCATAAAAGGGACTCCTTGCATTTCCAGGGAATGATCGATCATGATCGGCGCCGATGCGCCGGCGACCATCAAAGATTCGACTTTGTGGGAGTATTTCGAAGATTTTGCAAGTTTCTGAATCGTCGCCGGGGTCGCCGGCCTTGCTTCTAGGAAAGAGTGCTTCATTGCTGTGATCCCTCGGGTTTGATCATAGACCAAGTGGTTGACTGGTTTTTATCCAAATAGCGCTCATATTCCCCTTCTTGAATCGGTATACGTAGGTTCATCCATGAATCAATATGCCTATAATTACAAACAGTGCCCCAACAACTGCGAACGCGTTGGCCACGACCAACACCTTGTTTTTTATTAATACTCCATAAATCAACCAGCTAGAAACGGAAATGAAGCCCAGTGAAAATCCAATGATGGAGACATCGCTTGCCGATCGAGTTGCGAATATCTTAATTCCCTGCACATAAAACAAAAACTGTCCCAGAACACCCATGGCTAGCATGTATTTTTCATAATACAAAAAGAATCTGCTTTTGGCAGCTGCTTGATTTGGATTCATCTTATCCATTTCCAATTCCTTGATTAAACAACGTTATAATACTTTCGACTATATATCTGCGGAAGAATTTTCCAAGTTGATACAGGGATTTGAAGGGGCCGCTTTTTCTAACTTCAACATTAGCTATAACTTCTCTCAGATGAATAAATACGCGATTAGCAATACAATTAATCCAAAAACGATAACATGGGCTTTACCAGCGGTATTACCTGATCGTGGTTGGGCGATTTTTTCTTCAATGCCATGAAACTTCTGATGGCAATTATTGCAAAGCACTATCAATTCATTCATATGGGCATGCTCCCGTCCATGGATGTCATAATTCCTATGGTGGGTGGTTAAATAGG
>DATIHQ010000097.1:0-2634 GCA_035480535.1 Chlamydiales bacterium | reverse complement strand
TCGACCAAAATCGCGCCCCGCTTCGCAATCCCGTGGCAGATCTCCGCCGAAAACCCGAAATAGATGTCGGTTTTCAAAACGGGCATCGACGGCTTCAATGCAATCTTTTCCATGAATCGCATTATAGACTAGACGTTAGTTCAGTACTAGAGACTGAGTGCTGTCCCGCGATCTTCATGAGCCATGCATGTAATTTCTTGATTACTTTAAAAGAGTGCGTCGGACAAAAAGGCCATCCGCGAACCACGCATCGTTATCATGAAAATCAAAAGTCCCCCCAATGAGGGCAAAGCCTTGATCCTCAAGCCACTGCCTCACTTCTTGATAGAGGGGTTGCCCTTCGTAGGCTTCCACGAATTCAAGTTCGGTAAAAATCGCAGATACACGCGAAAGGATTTTCGGAGACGCTTTCATCATGGGCAGTTCATAGCCCTGCATATCGAGCCATAAGAAATCGACTCTTTCTACTCCCTGCGCCTCCGCCCATTGATCTAGGGTGGCCACATCCACGATCTCCGTCCGATCAAACGCAATTTCTGGAGCCCATTTCAGATGTTCTTTCGGGGGATAGAGCGAACTAGATTGGGATACATGAGCCAGATCTGAGGCATGCTTCGATAGATAGATCAATTGGGGACCACAGTGGTCTCCTAAGGCGACGTGATACGTGGAGAGGTTGGGGAAGTTCGCAGCACGTCCCTCAAGAATTTGATAGAGCTCGGTCACCGGTTCAAAAGAATGGATGTGCCCACCGAGCCAAAAATGGGCCATGAGACCGCTGTCCTTTCCATCAAAAGCGCCCGCATTGACGATGACGGGGAACGTCGGGAGATATTTTTTCACAGCCTGGAAAATATTCATCGGGAATTGATTCGATCCAAAGACTTCAAAAGGAGATGGCTTAATCCCCGTGTCTTGGAGGGGCGTGTCGGGCCTTGCCGCAAATAAATTGAAAGAGAAGAGGACAAGCGCCGAAAAAATGAACTTCATGCGGAAAATGGTAAACAAAAAAAGAGTTGTCGTCTACACTGTATGCCTTTTGAGGGGGGTGAGACAATGGTCGGTAAATATCTGGTTTTGTTCTTGTTACCTTGTGTTCTTGTGGCTCAAAATATCACAGTGATTGGGCTCAATCGAGGTCTTTGTCTTGCCCTGCATTTGGAAGAGAGCGGGTATTCTGTTTTAGGGGTCGATCTGTCCTCTGAGTATGTCTCACAAATCAATCAAAAGCGGTACATCTCTCCAGAACCGGGAGTCACTGAATCGCTTCAAAAAAGTCGCCACTTCACGGCCACGACATCTCTAGAGGAGGGTCTCGCCTTCTCCAATGTATGCTTTATCGTCGTCCCTACAAACAGTGGGAAGGGGGGAGCTCCTTACGACGATCGTATTCTCACCCAACTCTTAACCGAAATCAACTCTTTGGGCGTGTCGAATAAACAGTTGGTCATCACTTGCACGGTTCCTCCGGGATATATCAAACATACGGCTATCCCTCTCATCGAGAACTGCGCGAATACAACCATCAGCTACAACCCCGAAATCATCGCTCATGGAGAGATCATGAAGGGACTCTCAAGACCCGACTTGGTGTTGATTGGCGAAGGCTCTCAGCAGGCGGGAGATCTCCTCGAATCGATTTACAAAAAGAGCTGTGCGAACCAGCCCCATATCGCCCGCATGTCTGTAGAGAGCGCTGAAATCGCCAAAATGGCGCTCAACTGCTTCGTTACGGCCAAAATTGCCTTTGCTAATCTCGTGGGAGATATCGCCGATGAAACGCCTGGGGCTGATAAGGAAGCGATTTTAGGGGCCATTGGAAAGGACCAGCGAATTGGGTCAAAATTTCTCAAACCGGGATACTCCTATGGAGGACCCTATCTTCCCAGAGACAACAAAACCCTCGCCCATTATGCGGAGACGCTCGGCATTGAGCCCCTCTCCTTTATAGCCACAGATCGGATCAACTCTCTCCATGTGGAATACCAGGCGAAGAAACTGCTCCGAGAAAATCGGGCAGAGTTTGTGTTTGACGACGTCTGCTATAAATCGAAGTGTCCTGTGCCCATTATTGAGGAGTCGGCCAAATTGCGGATTGCAAAATACCTCAGAGAACATGACCAGAGGGTCGTGATTTCAGATAGAGAAGAGGTCATTTTAAAAGTTCAGGAAGAATATGGAGATCTTTTTAACTACAGAATCGAGTAGTTACTTCACATACTCCCGGTCCATATAAAATAGACAGTTTTGCCGGTAGATTCTGGTTCCGAGGATCGATTCTGGCATCCAATCTGTCATCCCAAATTGGTGGAGGAGGATCGAGAGGGCGGTCTGGTCCGATCTGGGGGAATAAAAGGCGAGAGGGTGCTTCGCTAGCTCGTACCACGCATCGATGAGTTGACAGACCTTTTCATTGGTAAAGTCGACGCCGACAATGGCGGCTGAACAGCAGTGAAGGTGGCTTGCCACGTCAAAGGAGAGCCCAAAAACTTCTGCCAGTTCTGGATCCATGTAAGGAGGGTGAAGAGCGTGGGAGTTTTTCTGAACGAAGTACCCTTTTGCTGCGATGATTTGGAAGATCTTGTTGAGGCTGACGACAGGCATGATGGACGAATCCATCCAGAGGACTCTCTT